>NZ_JAYGHE010000028.1:5881-69788 GCF_034931145.1 Nostoc sp. UHCC 0252
GCTTAAGTTGACACGTATGGGCAGTGCCGTGCCCCTACACCTTGCAATATAATCTTGTACCGCATCTGAATGGGAACCGCTATATCAATGACAAATAATTATTCTTACAGATTATAGATAAACAATGAATTTCTACTTTTGGTTTCAACGGCTTTTTTCCATCTTAATTCCTTGCATCAGTCTCACTCCAATTGCAGTATTTGCCCAATCGACACCCCCACCTGGAATCACAATTCCCCCTGAAGCTCCAGAAAAAGTGGAAGAAATTGTTCCTCAACCATCACCAAGTATTCCTCCCACCCCATCTGTACCAACTGTTCCTATACTCCCATCATCACAACAGGAAAATCTACCTGATACCACTTTTCCTAGCGGCGAAAGTTTTTTTGTCAAAAAAATCCAAGTCACAGGCTATTCTGTTTTAAAAGATGAAATCATTAAATTAAAACAGCCCTTAGAAAATACACACATCACATTTGAGCAATTATTGCAACTGCGATCGCAAATTACCAGACTCTATGTTGATAATGGCTATATTAGCAGTGGTGCATTTATTCCCAATAATCAAGATATTGCTAACGGTGTTGTGCAAATCCAAGTTGTAGAAGGCGAACTTGAAGGAATTTCCATTTTAGGATTACAAAGACTGCAACCTGCTTATGTGCGTTCTCGGATTGCACGGCTGGCAAATAAGCCTTTAAACCAAAAACGTCTCGAAGAAGCGTTGCAATTATTACAACTCGATCCTGTTATTGAACGAGTTAATGCCGAGTTAACCGCAGGTAGCACCCCAGGTAACAATATTTTACAGGTGACAATTACCGAATCGTCACCATTCCACGCCGGGGTAAACTTTGCCAATAACCAATCACCTAGCGTTGGTTCACAACAAGGAAGCGTTTTTATTGCTCACGATAACTTATTAGGATTTGGGGATAAATTTAGTGCTGAATATGCTACTAGTGAAGGTTTAGATATTTACAATATCAGTTATTCTATTCCTTTTAACCCCTTAGATGGAACTATTGGTATCCGCTATAGTAACAGTGCTAGCCGGATTATTGAAAGCCAATTTCGTGAGTTGAATATCCGTAGCGAAGCCGAAACCCTTTCTTTTAATATTCGTCAACCCCTAATCCATAAGCCAAACAACGAATTTGTTTTAGGTTTAGCATTCGATTTACGGCAGAGTCAAACTTTCATACTCAACGATCTCCCCTTTTCGTTCACTGAAGGGCCAGAAAATGGTAAATCAAGAGTTACGGTAATTCGCTTTTCTCAAGATTGGTTACAACGTAATGCTAACAGCGTTTTTGCGGCGCGATCGCAATTTAGTTTTGGCATCGATGCAATTGACGCAACCATTAACGATACTGGTACTGATGGGCGGTTTTTTTCCTGGGTGGGACAATTACAATGGGTGCAACGGCTATCTCCCCGCATTTTGATGTTAGCCAAAATTAATACTCAACTGACACCTGATTCTTTACTTTCGCTGGAAAAAATTAGCATTGGTGGAGTAGATACAGTACGCGGTTATCGTCAAAATCAACTTGTTGCTGACAACGGCGTAGTTGGAGGGGTGGAAGTTCGTATACCTCTGACATCGAATGCAGAAACTTTGCAGCTAACACCCTTTTTTGACATTGGCACAGCTTGGAACAATGGCGGTAGGAACATCGACCCGCAAACCATTGCTAGCCTGGGTTTAGGCTTAAATTGGCAACCTTTTAACGGTTTGGTATTGCGTGCAGATTATGGTATACCGTTTATGGGTATTAGCGATCGCGGTAGTTCACTACAAGATAATGGCTTTAATTTTTCGATTCGCTATCAACCGTTTTGATATCAAGGTTTGGGCTATTACCTGTAGCGACTCCCGTTTTCTTTGAACGGACTCCCATTTTCACATTTCTATATATGTCATTGCGGTCGAAACCTAATGTAGGCAAGCAATCTCAGAGTTTTAGGTGATTAAGTAGCGATCGCTGGTAATGATGCAATTACGTAAATTTAGATTAATGAGAACATTCTCGACTTAATAGGATCTGTCCATTATTCAGCCGATATAATCCTTGTGGTTCGATAATTGGATCGCTTTTTTTCCAAGGACGGGATGTATCAACACCTCTAACCTTTCCAGTTGTGTAGTAGGTAGAAACTAAAACCCCCGGACGCTTACTAGTCAAACCACCGGAACCTGTGATGGTGAAAGAGTTTTCTTGTCGCTTAGTACCGCGTGAAATGCAGCTATTGGCGATGAGTGCATTGGTATCAATAACTGGAGATAATTGGGTAAAGCTGTTTCGAATCGAACTAGTATCAGGCTCGTTAATAGTGATTACACCTGGAACGCCTTGTTCGGAACTAGCGGTAATATCACTTTTTTCGGTTGGCTTTTTTCGTGACTCGGTACCAAAAATACCTTGAGAATTGATTTCAACTTTGCCACCTGTCCCTGTAAAGGCATTGGCTGTGATGTCGCTGTTTTCTTCAGGGACGGCGATGATAAATTTTGAATTGATATTCATGTTACCACCATCGCCACCTGATTGGGCTGTGCCTGCGGTGGTCGAAATTTGGCTACCATGACGCAATATTAAGCGATCGCTAGCAGTTAAATTAATATTTCCACCATCACCAGAGTTGGTTATTGCTATAATCAGTCCTTGGTTATCAAGTGCCGTTAAGCCAGAACTAATATTAATATCTCCGGCTTTTCCTTGTCCCGCACTACTTGAACTAATTCCCCCGCGATTTAAAAATAAAAAATCTGTTGTCAGGTAAATATTACCTCCATTGCCTACAGCTGTTGGATTGACTGTACTAAAAACACCGCTAGCAAAACCTGTGGTGCTAATACCGTCAATAAAAATGCGATCGCGTGCATTAATGGTGATATTACCTCCATCGCCTCTAGCAAAAGTACTAGCATTAACAACTCCACCATTGGTTAAAGACAAAGAACCTGTTGTTAGGCTAATGTTGCCTCCTCTACCCTCAGCTTCACCTTCTAAGGTACTCAAAGCACCGCTTGATATTCCATTACCACCTACACCATCAATGCTAATAGCATCGCTAGCATTAACTATAATGTCACCTGCATTACCTTGACCTAAACTCGTAGCAACAAGTCGTCCGCCGTTGCTTAGTGTTAAGGAATTGCTTGTTATTTGGATATCCCCACCTTTGCCAACACCTCCATCGGACAAAAAACTATAAGCGCCACTAATACCATCAATAACCACAGCATCGCTGGTATCGATGTTTATATTTCCAGCATTCCGGTTTGCAGCCGTGATGATTGTACCGCCATTTGTTAACGTCAGCATTCCTCCTTTAACTTGGATATTTCCACCATTACCTTGATCGCTACCAAAAGCGGCAAGTATAGCACCATTTTTTATAAATAATTCTCTGGCGTTGATGCGGATATCCCCAGCATTACCTATGTTATCACTTAGCGCAGAACTGCTTACGTAAGTAGGTAAACCACTTTCCCCACGATCAAGAGTTACTGCATCGCGGGCGTTGATGGTGATATTGCCTCCATTTCCCCGTCCAGCCGTTTCTCCAGAAATGTATGCACCGTTGGTAATAAAAAGTGACCCTGTTGTAATTTCAATGTCACCTCCTTGACCTTCACCATTTAGTAAGGAAGTGAATAAAGCACTATTTACATTAATAATTTGGCCATCACCCAAAGTTACACCTTTGACGACACCATCAATTCTGACGGTATCACGAGCATTAATGGTGATATTTCCACCATTACCCCCCTTTCCTTTAAAAAGTGAAGAGGATATCGTAGCACCATTTGTTAAAAACAATGATCCTGTTTCAATTTGAATATTTCCGGCGTTGCCATTGTCTGCCTGCGTATCGGCTTTACTAGACAAACCATTACCGCCAATTCCATCAAAAGTAATATTATTGCCAATATCAAGAAAAATATTACCTCCATTTCCTTGTCCGCCGTTGAAAGCACTTATTTGTCCACCATCTTTCAGTAGTAAATTACTTGCAGTGATGCTAATATCACCACCATTACCTCTCGCGTTATTAGCCCCTTGACTTGACACTACACTGCCATCTTTTGCCCTGCCTCCAAAACCTGAAAATGTCACATCATCGCGGACATTAATAGTAATATCTCCTGCATTTCCAACTCCAGCAGTAAAGCTAGATATTTCAGCACCATTAGTAACAGAAAGCGATCCCGCCGTAACTTGAATGTTTCCTGCTTTCCCAACACCTCCAATGTTTAAATTGCTTTTAAAACCGCTAAATTCATCATAATCCAAGTTATTAAGGTAAAACTTACCCGCATCAATAAAAACACCATCTAGCTTGACATTATCAGAAGCTTCGATGGTAATATTTCCGGCATTACCTCGTCCTGATACATTTGTTGATAGTTGACCGCCGTTAGTTAACGAGAGGGAACCTGTTTTCAGGTAAATATTTCCTCCGTTACCTACCCCCTGTTTGGACACACCACTCTTAGCATCACTATTAGTATCAAAGACTATATTATCAAGGGCATTAATGCTGATACTCCCCGCATTTCCTTTACCAAAAATACTGCTACCAATAAAGGCTCCATTAGTAGCTTTTAGTGTACCTGTGGTGATTTCAATATTACCTGCGTTACCTTCAGAAACGGATTCTACATTATTAATAATCCCGCTAAAACTATTAGTGTTACCGTTACTACCATCTAACAAAATATTATTACGAGCATTAATGAGGATATTACCAGAATTACCCTTTCCGTTGGTACTACTTAGAATTTGTGAACCATCGTTTATCTCCAAAGAATTGGTATTAATAGTAACCTTTCCACCATTACCGATTGCACCCTCAACTACTTGGGAAGAAATTCCTGTACTTTCCCCTGGTCTTGAGTTACGAAAACTGATATCACCTTGAGCATTAATATTTACATTTCCGGCATTACCTTTTCCAAAGAGACTAGCATTGATTACTGCACCATCGCTTAACATCAATGTCCCAGTTGCAATATTGATATCACCAGCATTACCAAATGCTCTTTCTTGCACGATATTAGCGATGAAGCTGTTATCTATTAATGTTGTCCCTGTGGCATTAATAGTAATATCTCCGCCTTGACTATTTGGAGTACCTAAACCTGCGGCTATTCCTGCCCTTAATATACTTTCTTTTGCAAAATTGACATTTCGAGCCTGAATTTTAATATTCCCGCCATCTGCACCGCGAACATTAACTTCTGCGCCATTACTCAACAAAACATTGGCGCGTTCCACATTCTCAGGTATAACTAAACTCAGATTATCACCTGCAATATTCAATCCTACATTTCCCGGTGCAGCCAAACCTGCTAACTCAATATTTCCGCCATAAGCATGAATTCCACCACCATCAATATTGATATTTCCACCAACAAACAGCAAACTTTTACCATCAGCAACTTGCAAACCTGTAACATCTTGTCCAATGAGATTTGTCCCTGCGGGTGCTTGGGATTGATTGATAATTCCTCCATTTGCTTGGATTTGATTAAACAGCAATACTGAAGGATTAATAGTCAACAATGGCACAGCTTGGGGATTTGTGGCACTAAAAACCCCCCGATTGCCAAACTGTAAACCGTTTGCAGTTGTCGCCACAAAGGAACCTTGCACATTTAAACTTGCATTATTCCCAAACACAATGCCATTGGGATTTATCAAAAATAAATTCGGGCTAGAACTACCAAATGTGCCAAGTGTCCCCAAAATTTCTGAAGGGTTATTACCTGTCACTCGTGCCAAAATATTCTGAATATCTGCGCTAGGACTAAAAAAATACGCCCCACGTCCCTCGCTGATATTAAATTCTTGAAAGCTGTGAAACAGATTGATTTGGCGAGTTGCACCACCTGTTACTACTTCTATGGGTAGTCCTTGAAAGTTGTCTATAACTTGAGATGACTCAGCCCCAAGTGTGTTATCAGGTACGATATTGCTTTGCTGCGCCTGGGTTTTAGTAGTGAAGAGACTTACGCTTAAGCATTCCAGTAAGCCTACTAATCCGAACTGCAAACACTTGTGTAAACCGTATCTTCTGATCATTGGGCGCTATTTATATAGATTATTTGAGTATCTAATAAAATTGCACCTTTAGATAGATAATAAATAAAGGAGTATTTGTTAGGCAAGCTGTTTTTTGCAATCAAATAATCGCCTAATTGCATTCTCCGGTTTTTTGGAGTTCCCCTCAAACACGATTTTTAATGCAAAGTGCGATCGCATTTTATAGAGAGCGGCAAGAAATCCCATCCCCTTCTGAGTGAAAAACATAGCTCCCCTACTCCTTGGAGCAACTGCCACTTCTTTTTATTCCCCATTTATTTTTCGGGCAAAAATTGCATAAAGGCTGTCAATGCACTTTTGTGCATTTCCCAGGTGGAAAAACTGCATCCAAAGCAGCAGAAAAGGTTGCTGTGTTACATGGAGTTCTCAGATATTGTGTAAGTCATTGGGGACAGTAAAACTACTGAACGCCATTATTTCCTGGTTTTTAAGCTAAGTAATTACACAATTTCAGATTTTTACCAGTTAAGTGCATACATATTTTATAAGGATGTAGAAACGATGATTATCGTCATGAAATCCGGTTGTCCTCGACAAGAAATAGACTTATTACTCACAGAACTTTCACGCTGGAATGTTGTCCCAGAACTCTCTTTAGGTAAACACAAAGTAGCTATTGGTTTAATTGGTGATACGGCTGAAATCGACGTGCAGCAAGTACAAAATTTAAGCCCTTTTATTGAGCAAGTGCTGCGGATAAAGAAGCCATTCAAGCGGACTAGCTTAGAGTTTCGTAATGGTGAACCCAGTGAAGTAAAGGTGTTTACACCCTCTGAAACCATCACCTTTGGTCAAAACCATCCCGTAGTCGTAATTGCAGGCCCCTGTTCTGTAGAAAGCGAAGACATGATTGTAGAAACTGCACTGCGAGTCAAAGCAGCAGGTGCAAAGTTTCTCAGAGGAGGTGCTTACAAACCAAGAACTTCACCCTATGCTTTCCAGGGACATGGAGAAAGTGCCTTGGACTGGTTAGCAACAGCTAAATCTGTTTCGGGTTTGGGCATTATTACTGAAGTAATGGATGCGGCTGAATTGGACATAATTTCATCAGTTGCAGATATTTTGCAAATTGGCGCACGCAATATGCAAAACTTTTCCCTTTTGAAAAAAGTCGGTGCAACCAATAAACCTGTGTTCCTCAAACGTGGTTTGTCAGCCACTATTGAAGATTGGCTGATGTCAGCAGAGTATATTTTGGCAGCCGGAAATCCCAATGTGATTTTGTGTGAACGAGGCATTAGAACCTTTGACAGGGAATATACACGTAACACGTTAGATATATCTGCAATTCCGGTTTTGCGTAATTTAACTCACCTGCCAATTGCGATCGATCCCAGCCACGCTACTGGTAAATCGGAATTGGTGACATCAATGGCGCTGGCTTCAATTGCGGCTGGTTGTGATTCGCTAATGGTTGAGGTTCATCCCAACCCTCAAAAAGCCCTTTCAGATGGGCCTCAATCGCTCAACTTTCCTAACTTTGAGGAGTTTATGAAAGAAATCACTCCTCTGGGCAAATTCTTTGGTCGCTGGCAAGAACCAAGATACACAAACAGTAAAGTAACTCAGACTCAGACATCTTTAGCCAATTGGAAGATTGGAGTTCTTTAAAAATTGTTAACTCGTCAGCCAAGATTGAAAACTTTAGTCACAACAAACTCTAGAAAACATGAATACAGTTAGCTTAAATACAAACACTGCCCAGAAAACTGCCTTTTCTTTTGTCCCTAGTTCAGATGATGCTGTAGTTGTAGGCGATCGCAATCTCACTGTTGAAGAAGTAATTAGTGTAGCGCGTTATGGCAAACAGGTACGTTTAACTGACGATCTCGCAAAACTAGGTGGTATCCAAGCATCCTGCGATTTTATTCGCCACGCCGTTGAATCTGGTGAACCTATTTATGGGGTGACAACTGGTTTTGGTGGTATGGCCAATGTAGTAATTTCTCCTGAATCGGCGACTTTACTACAAAATAATTTGATGTGGTATCACAAAGTAGGCGCAGGTAAAAAAATACCTCTGGTTGATGTTCGGGCTGCCATGCTGCTACGGGTGAATTCCCACATTAGCGGTGCATCGGGGATTCGTTTAGAAATCATCAAGCGGATGCTGATATTTCTCAATGCTGGCGTTACACCTCATGTCTGCGAATTTGGTTCCATTGGTGCTAGTGGTGATTTAACACCCTTAGCATATATCACCGGAGCATTGATTGGTTTAAATTCCAGTTACACCGTTGACTTTAACGGTGAAGAAATAAATGCCCTAACAGCACTCAAAAAGCTGAATTTAGAACCATTGCACCTACTTCCTAAAGAAGGGTTAGCAATGATGAATGGTACTTCAGTCATGACAGGTATCGCCGCTAATTGCGTCTACGACACCAAAAATCTTTTAGGATTGTCAATGGCTGCCCACGCTTTGGCTATTCAAGGTTTAAATGGCACTAATCAATCATTTCACCCATTTATCCATAAACTCAAACCACATTCAGGACAAAGATGGGCTGCTGACCAAATGCTCAACCTGTTAGAAGGTTCACAGTTAGTCCGAGACGAGTTAAATGGCGATCACAACTATCGCGGCGAACATCCGATTCAAGATCGTTATTCACTGCGTTGTTTACCTCAATATATGGGGCCAATTGTCGATGGTTTTGATCAAATTCAAAAACAAATTGAGGTAGAAATTAACTCTGTAACTGACAACCCACTCATCGATGTAGAAAATCATGCAACTTATCATGGCGGGAATTTCTTAGGGCAGTATATTGGTGTAGGCATGGATCAATTGCGTTATTACATCGGGTTGTTAGCTAAACACTTGGATGTCCAAATAGCGTACTTGGTAGCACCAGAATTTAATAATGGGTTATCTCCATCTTTAGTTGGTAACACAAATCGAGTTGTAAACATGGGCTTGAAGGGATTGCAAATTACTGGCAACTCGATTATGCCTCTGTTAACCTTCTACGGAAATTCTATAGCCGATCGTTTTCCTACCCACGCGGAACAATATAACCAAAATATCAACAGCCAAGGTTTTGCTTCTGCAAATTTAGCACGTCAATCAGTAGAAATTTTCCAACAATATATAGCGATCGCTTTGATGTTTGGTGTGCAATCAGTTGATTTACGCACATACAAAAATTTGGAACATTATGATGCTCGTGCTACACTCTCGCCTGCAACTAGAGATTTATATCTAGCAATCCGCAATGTAGTTGGACAACCACCTTCTGCTGAACGACCCTACATTTGGGATGACAACGAACAAGCCTTAGACGAACATATTGCCAAAATTGCAAGTGATATTGCCAATGGTGGACAAATTGTGCAAGCAGTTAACAATCTTTTGTCGAGCTTAGAGGATGTTTGAAAAGTTCTCTGATTGCTAGCTAAAGGTTCTAGATCCTCTTCAAATCCCTGATATATTGGGGGGCTTTAAATCTGATTTCCCCCTTTTTAAGGGAGGATTAAAGGGGATCGATTAAACACTTTTCAAACAATCTTTAATATTTTGACGAAACAATGTAATACCAATTCCCAATTCCCAATTCGCATCAATCTATTACAAACAGTCATAATTTTTCTATTAAATTTGGGGAGAAAATACAATGGTTCAACAAAAAATATATCAAAGTGTACGGAAAAATCCTCCGGGGCCACGGGGTTTTCCAATTATTGGCTGCTTTCCACAAATGTCAACAAATCCATTGCAATTTCTTACTGGTGCAGCGCGTGAGTATGGTGGCGTTGTCCGTTTGGGGGCAATTGGGCCGCAACAACTTTACTTAATTGCTGATCCAGATTGTATTAAGTATGTGCTGCAAGAAAATCCTCAGAACTATACAAAAGGTGAAAATTTTAAGGATATCAAACTGGTAATTGGTGAAGGTTTGGTAATTAGCGAGGGTGATGCATGGCGTTCTCAGCGTCGCTTAATGCAACCATCTTTTCACCGTCAGCAAATTGCCGCGATGGTCGATGACATGACCCAGCTTACTGACCAAATGTTAGAACGTTGGCAAAAAAAAGCAGCCGGTGCAACTCTTGATGTCTCTGAGGAAATGCTGGTTCTGACACAGAAAATTCTCCTGAAGACGACTTTGAGTATGGAAGCTGATAGCGATACCACTGAATTAATACAGGCTTGGAATATTATCTACAAGTTCCTTAGCGATCGCTTGTGGGCTGTCATCAAGCCGCCGATTAACTTCCCTACGCCAAAAAATCGCCAGTTTACCCAAGCAATTAACACTCTTCGCACAGTTGCCAACAACATTATTCAGCAACGCAAACAAGGTAATCATACTGATCATCATGACATACTTTCAATGTTCATGAGTACCCAGGATGAATCTGGTAAGGGATTGAGCGATCAGCAATTACACGATCAGATAGTTGGACTTTTCTCGGCTGGATTTGAAACCTCAGCTGTAACACTTGGCTGGATTTGGTATTTGCTTTCCAAGTATCCCACTATAGAACGCCAATTACAGGCAGAACTGACTACGGTATTGGCTGGAAGAACCCCAACTTTTGAGGATTTACCGCAGCTTAAATATACCAAAATGGTTGTTCAAGAAGCCATGCGACTTTATCCGGGTGCTTGGGTTTATGCCCGCAACAACTTAGCTGACGATTGCATTGGCGGCTATGATATCCCAGCTAATTCCATGCTTTTGATCAGTCCTTTTGTTACACACCGCCTCCCTGAATTTTGGGACAATCCTGAAGGTTTTGATCCTGAGCGATTTACACCAGAACGGTCTGCCGATCGTCCACGTTATGCATACTTTCCTTTTGGCGGTGGTCAACGTCAGTGCTTAGGTGACATCTTTGCGTTAACAGAAATTCAGCTAATTGTGGCAATGGTATGTCAACGTTTCCGCCTCAATCTTCTGCCGGAACACCCAGTTGAATGCCAGCCTTTGCTAACTCTGCAAACCCAAAAAGGCATCATGATGACTTTGGAGCCACGAACTAAAGTTGATAATGTCAGTCAGTTAAATACTCAAAAGGCATTATTAACTCATTAATACCATCAATATGACTATCAAATTAGGCAAAGGTAATAAATTGAGTGAGCTTTTCTAACTATGAATATTGCCAATCATATCGAGCGTGGCGATCGATTATATCCTGAAAAGATTGCCCTGGTTTTTGAAGATAAATTATTTACCTACAAACAGCTTAATCAGCTAGTAAATCGTGTTGCTAACGGGTTACATGGATTGGGAATTGAAAAAGGCGATCGCGTCATTTTGTTTTTGCCCAACATTCCAGAATTTATCATTTGTTATCTTGGTATTCTCAAAATTGGTGCGGTTGTCGTCTCAGTTAACGTCATGCTCAAAAGCAATGAAGTTAGCTACATCTTCAATGATTGTACTGCTAAGGCAATAATTACCACGGAATCACTCGTTGAAAATGTACCAGAGGTAGATTTACCCGAACTAGAACATATTTTGATTGCAGAGGGTAGCGCCAGAAAGGGCATTTCTTTAGCGAAAGTTATGGAAAATGCTTCTCCCAATGCTTATGCGATTGAAATAGATCGTCATGCTCCTGCTAGCATCGTCTATACTTCAGGAACAACAGGTTTCCCTAAAGGAGCAACCCTTTCCCACGGCAACATAATTTCTAATATGTATTCCCAAAACCGTTGTTGTGGAATGCAACCAGATGATCGATTACTACTTTATTTACCACTATTTCATTGTTTTGGTCAAAATGCTATTCTTAACGCCGCATTAAATGTGTGTGCTACAATAATACTACAGCGACGTTTTGACCTTGAACAAGTACTTAACGCGATCGCAAATCATCAAGTAACAATGTTCTTTGGTGTACCAACAGTATTCATTAATCTGTTAAATAGCGATTTATCTAGTCACAACCTTAATAGCGTGCGTTATTACTTCTCAGCAGCCGCACCAATGCCAATTGAAGTTGCACAAACTTGGCAGGATAAGTATGGAATAGTCATCAATGAAGGATATGGTTTAACTGAAACATCACCATGTGCATCTTATAATCACGATTTGAAATACAAACTCGGTTCCATTGGCGCTCCCATCGAGAATGTAGAAATGAAGGTTATTGACACTAAGGGTAATCAGGTCGAGCTTGGTGAATTGGGTCAGATAGTAATTAAAGGCCCTAATGTGATGCTTGGTTATTGGAATCGCCCATTTGAAACTGCTGAAGTAATTAAAGATGGCTGGTTCCATACTGGCGACATTGGTCGGGTAGATGAAGACGGTTTTTTCTACATTGTTGACCGCTTGAAAGACATGATTAATATGTCTGGATTTAAGGTGTATCCAACTGAAGTAGAAAATGTAATTTATCAACACTCATCTGTTGCCGAGGTAGCTGTATATGGTGTGAATGATGATTATAAAGGTGAGATAGTTCACGCAAACATTATCTTGAAAGATGGTCACGTAATTAGCGAAGAACAAATTATCAAATTTTGCTCTGAAAGAATGGCAAAATACAAACTTCCTTGTAGCATTAAGTTTGTAGATTCTCTACCAAAAAACCCAACTGGGAAAGTACTGAAACGAGTTTTGAGACAGCAATCAAGTTCTAAAAGGATGTTATCAAATAAATCCTAGTTTAAGTTAAGTACTCAATCAATATGAAAGGAATAGGTAAAACTAGGTTGCCCTCCAATACAAAGTTTTTTTGGTTGCAAGGGGCGAGGTTTTCAACCTTTAACTTATTGCGGAATAAATCAACAAAGAGTAATCAAGATTGGCAATTATGAATATTAAATCTATCAACAAAACCACTAATTCCTCTCAAGCTTTGGGAACGAAAACTAACCTCTCACCTAATCAAATTTCCTTTGATTCAACTGGATCTTCTATTTTCTCGCCTGCATCGCTGAATGAAAAATCCTCAGAGTCAGAATTAACCCAGGCGACAGTTGCAGAGGCTTTAATCGAGATCCTAGAAAATTTGGGAGTTGAGTATGGATTCGGTGTTTCAGGAGGCGGTATTGGGCCATTATGGGCAACATTAAACCGTAGCAGCATTCAATTGCTTCACTTTCGCCATGAATCAGGAGCAGCCTTTGCTGCCACTGAAACTTATTTTGCCAGCGATCGCCCCGTCGTGGTATTCACTACTACAGGCCCTGGTATAACTAACGCTCTGACTGGGCTTTTCGCGGCACGAGGGGAGGGAGCAAAGGTAATTTTCTTGTCGGCTGCAACCTCAACTGCAAATCGCGGTCGGGGAGCTTGTCAAGAAACTAGCGCCCACACAATGCCCTTCTCAGGAATTTTTACTTCCGGGCCACTATTTAATTACGCAACTGTATTAGAGTCTGGGGATCAACTACCAGAAATTTCTCGCAGACTTGCCCAAGGTTTAGCCCAACCAGGCAGCTTTGTAGCCCATATCAGCGTTCCTACCCCAATCCAGACAACACCATTAAAAGCCCAGTTACCTCAGCAAGGCTTTTCGCAATCTGTACCAGCAGTTAGTGAAGAAGCGATCGCTGAATGTGTAAAGCTGTTATCTGAAGAATCCTTTGCCATCTGGGTTGGCTTTGGGGCGCGACACGCCGCAGAGGAAATCCGCCAGTTGGCACAAAAAACTGGGGCGGCGGTAATGACATCACCTCGCGCTAAAGGGATTTTTCCAGAACATCATCCCCAATTTATCGGTGTCACAGGCTTTAGTGGACATTTATCAGTCCTGACATATATGCAGGAGCAACGTCCGCAACGCATACTCGTGTTGGGAACGCGCCTTGGTGAACCCACTTCATTTTGGAGTCCCGTGATGATTCCCAGTAATGGATTCATTCATGTTGATATCGATCCGCAAGTTCCCGGAGTGGCTTATCCATCAGTAGATACCGTTGCTGTCCACTCAGAAATCAAAGCATTCCTCAAAGCGATATTAAAACACCTGCCAGATCGTCTGAATTGGTTTCCCAATTCCTCACTACCGCGTCCTGAAATCTACGCCAATGCTCCCCGCACCAATGGCTTAGTGCGCCCCGAAGTACTGATGGATGCAATTCAACGGCTAATTATTGAAGGCAGCGATGCCTCAATCTTAGCTGAAGCAGGTAACTCCTTTGCTTGGGCAACTCACTTGTTGCGATTTAAGCAACCAGGTCGTTACCGAATTAGTACTGGTTTTGGCTCTATGGGTCATGCTACTACCGGAGTAGTTGGTACAGCATTAGGGCGAAAAGGTAAAGCCGTTGCGATTGTTGGCGACGGAGCAATGCTGATGAACAACGAAGTCAGCACGGCAGTGAGATTTGAGGTTCCATCTGTCTGGATTATCCTCAACGATGGACGTTACAATATGTGCGCCCAAGGAATGGCATTGCAAGGGTTAAGTGGCGAGGTTCCCATAGATACAGAGATACCAAGTACTGATTTTGCTGCGATCGCTAGAGCTATGGGAGCCGATGGTATCTGTGTTCATACTGAATCTGACTTAGAAGCAGCGCTCCAAAAAGCACTTTTATCTACCGCTCCCTTTATTGTTGATGTGAAAATTGACCCAACGCGACCCGCACCAATTGGAGGCCGCATTCAAAGTTTGATTAAGCAAGGAGCTATAGAAGCCAAAGGTCATTAGTACCCAATACAGTTCAGTTAAGCATTTCTTCCTTCTCTTCCTTTGCGTCCTTTGCGTCCTTGGCGGTTCGTTAAAAAAAATTTATTTTGACAAAGCGTTAAGCCTTAACCCAAGCGTATTGCATTAGTACCAATTCCCTACAGCTTTTTATGAAAGCGATCGCAAGACCTTGGGAATGAGGGAGAGTGCCGTCACAATTCCAAATCCAAAAGACTATCAGTACTTTCCACTTTCATCGTGTAACACCAAAAACAAAATCAAAAGGATATTTGTCATGACAACATTAGAACCAGTAGGTATTCGTGCAGTCTCAGTTAACTTTCCTAGCATCATCCGTACAAACAATTACTACAGAGAAAATTTTCCCAAGATGGTTGCAGAGGCTGAACAAAAAACTCTAGCGAAACTATTTGTACCCGATCAAGCCACAGTCACCAGTGATGACGATATCTGGTCACAAGAGGTAACACCATATATGTCAGACCCCTTCCGTGGTACTGTGGAACGAAGGGTGTTAGCTCCCGATGAGACTTCACTTTCATTAGAATATCGCGCTGCGCTCGATGCTCTTGAAGCCGCAAAGCTATCTCCTGATGACATCGATCTCATGCTCGTTACTTCATTATTTCCAGAGCAAATCACACCTGGTAATGCTGCTTTTCTCGCTGGAAAACTGGGACTACAAGGTGCGGCATGGAATATAGAATCAACTTGCACTTCAGTATTAGTTTCGCTTCAGACAGCCTGTTCTTTAGTACAAACGGGACAGTATCGCAATGTCTTAGTGGTCGTTTCAACTACCTATTCGCGCTATACCGATGAGAATGATACTTTAGCATTTTTATCAGGCGACGGTGCTGGAGCCTTTGTAGTTGGTAAACTGAAAGCAAACCAAGGTATTCTTGGTACGAAAATTGCCAATACTGCTGCTACCTGCGGTGCTTTCTACAATGAATTCACCACCGATGAACATGGCAACGTCAAAATGTTCATCCGAGGCGGCAAGGGTGCAAGCAAAATGTTTAACGAGACAACGGTGAAGTTTATTCGTCTATGTTGCCACGGTGCGATCGCTGATGCTGGACTCACCTTAGATCAAATCAACTTTTTTGTCTTTAATACACCCAGTGCCTGGTATTCACGAGTTTGCACCCGCGCTCTTGGTATTGAACCAGAGCGTACAATCAACATCAATCCCCTATATGCCAATATTGGCCCAACCTTTCCCGTTGCGAATCTCTACCACGCCGCCCATGCAGGTAAAATTCGTGAAAACGATCTAGTTCTCGTCTATACAATGGGTTCGTCATCTAATGCTGGCGGCTGTGTGATGCGCTGGGGCGATGTCGCCCTAGGCCCTGCTCCTGCTCCATCAGTCAGCCTTTCTCAACAAGACAATAGAATTTTGGTTCGTCAATAGGATTATTGACTTTTATAGAGACGTGATTAATTGCGTCTCTACACTGCATACATCTAAACAGCAAAATACATACATTTTCAAAAGGAGTTTTTTGATGGAGATTACAGAGGCAATGGCACAAGTACTGACCAATTCTAACTCTGTGCTGAATGATCCAGCTTTTGTCCAGGCTTTTTTATCAGTAGCAGCATTTCCTCAAGATCCTGAGCTTGCATGGTATTTCAAGTTAGAAGAAACAATCAGGCATCTGGATGACATGCAAGCTTCTGACCATTTTGAACAGTTGCAACTGAATCCTGGCATGGCAGAAATGATTTCGCAACGCTATTTAGGGCCTCACTATAAATTAGAAGACCTCAATAAAGACTGCGCTCCAGGAACTCTAGGTTATGTCTACTATCATCACATGACTGAAAATGGTATTCCTGCTTATGACTATAGCGCTTATGATTCACCTGATGATTTAAGCTATATCAAAATACGCAAAATGCAGACTCACGATATCTGGCACGTCATAACCGGATATAACACAGAGATTTTGGGAGAATTAGCACTCCAGGGTTTTTGTCATGGTCAAGGGCCAACAGTCTATCAAACCTTATTGATGACAGCTTTGGTTCTGCACTTTGCAACCATTAACACCAAAAATCTAGGCTTGGCTCTAGAGGCGCTATTTGAAGGTTGGCAACGGGGTCGTGCTGCTCATCCCCTTTGGGCAGTGCGCTGGGAAGAAATGTGGCACAGACCTTTAGAAAGTATTCAGGTAGAGTATAATATACTCCCAGGTCAAGTTTTACAACGCGATCGCCTGCAAAACAATAAAATTTTCAGCCTGAAAGTATAGCTATAGCAATCTTAAATGATATATAAGAAAATGCTGAGGTAAAAATCCTTATTACACAAGCATTACAGCTTTTATTCATTCTCACGTATCATTTGGGACTGCTATATATTAGGACATAACTAAAATGGCTTTGTTGAATAAATTCTCAATTGCTTCTGCTGTCAGCATTGCAGCATCTTTAGCTTTAGGAACCCTTGGTACAGATCCAGCCCAAGCTGCCTTGTTGAAATTTAGTTTCGAGGGTGAGGGAGTAAACGGTTACTTTACTTACGATGACAGTGCCATAGGAAGCAGTCCGTTTACACCCAATGCTACAGCATATCCTGATGGGGGATATGATTATAAATTTGACTTTGGGGAGAAGGGGGTTTTTGAAGGAAGTGTTGGGAATCCGATTATTTTTTTAGCTCGTGCTGAAGATGGTATTCCAGATCCTGACAGTGACGATTTTATTTGGGAAGTACGTGCTTTTCAACGAGAACCAGCGTCTGAGTTTGCTTTCGTGAGCTATTTTCATTACCCAAAAGATACATTTGGTGGATCTACTGCTATACGGACAACAGTCCCAAGTACTGCAATTCTTGATGTTTATCCAAATGTAGACCCTTCTTCCTCAAGAGGCGACTTGTTGTATACAGGAACTGTCCGAACTCGGATTGAGAAGGTTCCTGAGCCTACATTCTTGCCTGCATTGTTAGGAGTCGGCGCTTGGTTTTTGTACCGTCGTCAGCGCCGACATATTATTACTGAGGAGAATTGATTATAGTAAACCAACTTAGTATATTTAAGTCTTTTTTTGGTAGTTTACTAAAGGTTAGTTTCAGAAACTAATTGGGCAGTCAATGTTTTTTAGAGGTAATAAAAATGGCTCTATTGAAGAAATTATCGTTTTCCGCTATTTCAAGTGCAGCAGCGTTACTTGCGTCAGTAACATTAAACATAAATACTGCTGAAGCTGCCCTGTTTAAATTTACTTTCGAGGCTGAGGGAGCAAATGGTTACTTTATCTATGATGATTCAGCTGAGAAGCTAGAACCTCTTGGATCTGACTTTCCCCTTGCTGAATATGATGGCTCAGTGGAACAATATTCTATTAATGTAGGGGATATTGTAGCCGAGGGAACAAAAGGATCGCAGCAAGATATAAAAGATGAGGCCAGAAATATTGTTTATCTTAGCCGTGCCGGTAATTTAGGCTACGATGGTGCCGTTGATGACTTTATTCTTTACATTCCTCCGGCTGCTCGCGGGGAGGAATACGGTTTGTCAATTCGCTTTAGTTACCCAGAGGGAACCTTTTCAGATTCTGTTGCCATCCGAACGAGCGTATCTGACACCGCTACACTCAAAGTTTACCCATACTGGGATTTCCCTAATACGACGGGAGACTATACATTTCAAGGAACTGTTAAAACAAAAATTGAACAGATTCCTGAACCTGCACCAGTGTCTGCATTACTGGGAGTGGGTGCTTGGTTTATTTTCCGTCGTCAGCGCCGACAACTATTATCTGCACAAGATTAGTTAACCGAGCCAATTTAGAGGTTGTTTGAAAAGTTGGAAAGTATACTCAAAACCTTACTTCCATTGATCTTCCCATAGTCAAAAAGGCTTTGAAACAAACTACCATAAGAGGTTTAGGTTTCCAGAACTTAGATGTTATCAAAAATACTTTTCAAACATCCTCTTACTGCAAACCCGAATTGAGAAGGTTACTGAACCCACAGTCGTGCCTGGATTATTTTGACAATAGGGGCTTGGTTTATCTTCCCTCGTCAATGCCGACAACTATTATCAGTACAGGATTAATTATAGCGAACCAACTTAGTAGTATAATTAGGGATTTTTCTGTTGATTTATTAAGTCTTAATATTATCAACATCAGGCAGTTTATGATATTCTTCGTGTGTCATCCCATAACCTGATTTCTGAAAATGGCGAAAACTTATTATCACTAATATTTTTCACCAGAAAAATTTGAGACAGGTTAAAAAATTTAATTTGGCAATCAATCTTTTTTAAAGGTAAGAGAAATGGCTCTATTAGATAAATTCTCACTTCCTGTTATTTCAAGTGCAGCAGCATTCCTCGTATCAATCATATTAAATATAGATACTGCTCAAGCAGCTTTGTATCGATTCAGCTTTGAAGGTGAGGGAGTGAACGGTTACTTTACTTACGATGACACTGCCATAGGAACTCCAGATTCACCAAAGTCTACCCTATATTTTGAAGGGGGATATGATTATAAATTTGACTTTGGGGAGAAGGGAGTTTTTCAAGGAACCGTCGGCAATCCGATTGTTTTTTTACCCCGTCAAGAAGATGGTCTTACATCACCTGATACCGACGATTTTATTTGGGAAGTACGCGCTAATCAACGGCAGCCAGCGTCTGAGTTTGCTTTGCTGAACTATTTTCATTATCCAAAGGGTACATTTGGGGAATCTACCGCCATCCGAACAACAGTTCCAAGTACTGCAATTCTTGATGTCTATCCCAATGCAGACTTTCCTAATTCAATAGGCAATCTATTGTATACAGGAACTGTCCAAACCCGAATTGAAAGGGTTTTTGAACCTGGATTGTTGCCTGCATTGTTAGGAGTAGGCGCTTACTTTATCTTCTGTCGTCGTCAGCGCCAAGGAAAACTAATTGATATAGATATGTAGAAAAGATGCTGGTTTGGCTAGCTTTTAGCCCGATCTAAATTGCTCCTCTTTCATCACTTTTGATCAGATTATAAACTGTGTCTAAAAATCGTTAATTTATCTAAGTAATGAAAGAGGATTGCAAATAGTTTTCTTGTTTTTTAACTCTTTAATCTCAATAATATCTCGATATTTTATCAAAAGATATCATTTGTACATGATATATATCGCATCAAAAACACAATAGGCGATCGCACCCTTCAAAGCAGCATCAAGCTATTGATATTGAGAGATAGAAACATAACATCAATATCACTAATATTCTTAATTTCCAAAATTGAGTGATAGCTAACTATTTTTAGCAGCAATCTCTGAAAATTTGTGCTACAAAATAAAACTTTAAACTAATGAAACCGAAATATCCGCTTGAATCTCAAACAGGGAAATTCACTATTACACCACCCCCTATAAATAAATGGCTAATCACAACAACTCTCATGCTAGGTACATTAATTGCGATTATTGATACTAGCATTGTGAATGTTGCCATTCCTCAAATTCAAAGTAATTTAGGTGGATCGATTGATGAAATTAGTTCAGTCGTAACATTCTATATTATTAGTAATGTGATTGTAATGCCCTTAACTGGCTATCTGAGTGCCTTATGGGGTCGCAAACAGTTTTATGCTGGAGCAATCATATTATTTACAATTGCCTCATTATTATGTGGACTATCCTGGAATTTATCAGCCCTTGTATTCTTTCGGATTCTTCAAGGATTAGGTGCAGGAGTACTTTTTCCAACTGCTCAGGCTATTTTATTAGATACTTTTCCTAGAGAAGAACATGGCAAAGCAATGAGCATTTTTGGTCTAGGAATGCTTGTAGCTCCAGCTTTGGGCCCTGTATTGGGAGGCTATTTAGCAGACACACTTACCTGGCGTTCTATCTTCTTAATTAATGTTCCAATCGGATTGATTGCTGCGGTAATGGTATTTCGATTTATTCACGATTCACCTTATTTAAAGAAACCACAGGGTAAATTCGATTGGTCAGGTTTGATAGCTTTGGTAATTGGTTTATCTAGTTTGCAATACGTTCTAGAAAATGGGCAACGATTGAATTGGTTTGACTCTACGTTAATTATTGTTCTATTGATAGTTGGGGTTAGCGCGATCGCATATCTTGTTTGGTGGGAGTTAGTGAACCCCTCTCCCATTATGGATTTATCATTATTTAGGAATAGAACTTTTGCCCTTGGCAACATCATCACATTTTTAGCTGGATTTAGCCTTTTTGGTGTACTGTTTATCTCTCCGGTGTTTCTGAGTCAAGTTTTGAAATATGACTCATTAACAATCGGAATGCTGCTCATGCCTGGGCCAGTGGCGACTGCTTTGATTATGCCCTTAACAGGTGTATTGGCAAATCGTCTAGATGCTCGGATGCTTTTGGCAATAGGAATTGCTTTTTCTGCTGGTGGTACTTGGCAATTAAGCGATTTAAATCTGCAATCAGATTACTGGGATATATTTTGGCCCCAGGTTTGGCGAGGAATTGGTTTAGGATTATTATTTGTCCCTCTGTCTTTAACGACTTTAGGCTATGTGAGCAAAGCTAAAAGAACTTCTGCTTCCGGCCTTTACAACCTAATCAACCAGTTAGGAGGTAGTATTGGCATTGCTGGGCTAGCCCTCATGCTTGGGCGTTTGCAAGCATTTCACTCTACCAATCTCGCCCCGATAATCAAACAATCCGAAATAGTTCAGCAGCAAGCAGCAGTTTTAGCTTACAACGACTTATTTCGCTACAGTACCTTGATCATTCTTGCTAGTTATCTACCTTTATTGTTTCTGAAAGTTAGACTAAAAACTCGAAAAAAAGCTCCAATTATCTTGGGTTGAAAGGGTAGCTAACTAAAACTTTGTGTTGAGAAAAAAATTAAGTTTTTAAGGATGAAATCAATATGGATCAGTTGACATTGCTTACACATACTTACCAACAAACTCATATATCAGCGCCACTCGGAGAATGGCGGGTGCGAGGACTTCGGGGTGCAACTACAGTTAGCCAAAACTCAGCCCAAGCGATCGCTGAAGCTGTAGATGAGTTATTGAATGCCTTAGAAGCAAACAATCCCTTAGATCCTGCCGAAATCGTCAGTATCACTTTTTCAGCCACTCCTGACTTAGATGCAATGTTTCCAGCTGCGGTGGCACGTCAACGTCCGGGTTGGGATCAAGTTCCTCTGTTGGATGTACAGCAAATGCAGGTAAACGGTAGCCTCAAGTCCTGTATTCGGGTGCTAATTCACTTTAATACCCCCATGCCTCAAAATACATTACGCCCGATTTATTTGCGTGGTGCTGCACAGTTACGCCCAGATATAGCGAGATGCAGTTAGGCGTAGCCCGTCGCAGACATCGTTCCATCTCGAAAAAATAATTATATATTTAAGAGGTCTTATGCTTACAGAAAAGCTGAAACAAATTGACCAACAACTCATTGATTTACTAGGTAAAAGAATTGCAGTTTTGGCTGAGTCCCAATCTATATCTTTAGAAGAACAATTTACTAACTTTACATTTTCTTTAGTACAGGCTGGTGTTCCAGAGTCAATGTGGAAAAACCTAGTTACAGGTTGTACCTCTGCTGCTGCTAGTGCATTTTCGCCGACAGCAAATACCAAACCACGACGGGTTACTCTAGTTGGGGGACGCGGCTTGATGGGGCACTTTTTCCAGCAGAAGTTGTCAGCCGCCGGTCACTACATCAATATTCTCGACCAGGGGGATTGGGAACAAGCAGAATCGCTACTAAAAAAAGCAGATTTAGTTTTAGTTTGCGTCCCTATTGAATATACAATAGATGTGATCCATAAACTGGCGAAATACCTTTCTCCAACTACTGCTTTAGCCGATATTGCTAGTATTAAAAATCCAATATTACAGACTATGCTTGAGCAGCATAGTGGGCCTGTAATGAGCTTACATCCAATGTTTGGCCCAGGCATCAAATCGTTCTTGTGCCAAAAAGTGGTAGTCTGTTCTGGTCGTGGAGACGATGCATTTCAATGGCTTCTGGATTTGATTGAACATGATGGTGGTAAACTAATTGTGTCTACACCAGAAGAACATGACGAAATGATGATTGCTGTTCAAGCAATTCGTAATTTTACAACGTTTAGTCTTGGTGTTTTTCTCGCACAACAAAACATTGATATCCGTCGGAGCTTAGATTTTTCTAGCCCAATCTTCCGTCTAGAAATGGATATAGTTGGTCGCTTGTTCAGTCAGTCTGCACCTCTGGTAGTAGATATTATGCTTGCGACATCAGAGCGTCGAGAAGCTATTGGGCAACTAGCGATCGCGTATAATCGGTTGGCGCAATTAGTTATTCAAAACGATCGAGATACTCTAATTCAGGAGTTCAAGGCAACCCATAGCTTTTTGGCAGAAGGAATGCACTCTGCTGTAGAAGAAAGTACTTATATGATTGACACCTTGAGTACACTCCTAGCAGCTAAAGATGTCGAACAAAAACAACTATGTTTCGTTAGTAAACAAAGTGCGATCGCTAATCAACCTATAGCGCCACGAACCGAGATTCTTTCTCATGGGAGAACTATTGAATCCAAAGCTTAGGGCGCAAAGCAAAGGACACATAGAAATTAAGAGTTTCAAAGAATTCTTGCGTAAGTTCAAATCGGGAGCATCCCAAATGTGTAAAAACATAATTTGTCATTGCGAGCGTAACGCAGTGAAGCAAAGCGATCGCAATGTACAGATGTTGCTATTCCTTCATTCGCAATTGACTTGTAACGATTTATAGTAAATTTGCAAAATTGGGATGCTCCTGTTCGAATCCTTGTATAGTCAACGCTAATTTTTACAACCACAATCAAAAATGTTAACTAGAAAGCAATTTTTAATGATGAGTGCAGGTTTAGGAGCCGGAGTTCTGCTCCCCGAACTACTTAAAGGAAAGAGAACCTATGCAGCCTCGCCCTCACTTTCAAAATTTACCGAGTCTCTGCCCATTTCCTACCCAACTTCACCGCCTAGTACCTTAGATATTGCGCCAGGTACACACTCGTTCCATAGCAGCTTAGGGTCTTCTACCACCTGGGGTTACGGCGGATTGCCTTATCTTGGCCCCACTTTCGAGGTAACAAGGGGAACGCCCGTTAGGATTCAGGCATTCAACAAACTTGGCACTCATCCATTAGCTGGGTCAGTGGATACGAACCTGCATGGTGTCAGCTCATCCGACATAACCAATCCCCGGACAATCATCCACTTACACGGCAGCAATACCGAACCTGACAGCGACGGTTATCCAGAAGATACATATCTGCCTGGACAGAGCAAGGTGTACAACTACAATAACAATCAAGAAGCAGGGACACTCTGGTATCACGACCATTCACTCGGCATGACCGCCTTGAACGTCCAAGCTGGATTAGCTGGAATGTATCTGATTAGGGATGAGGACGATCCCATCGGTGGCAATGGCCCCCTCGGTATCCCTGCCGGAGCGCCTTATGAAATACCATTGGTGCTGCAAGATCATTCGTTCAATTCCGATGGTTCGATGTCCTTCCCAGCGACATGGAAAACTGAAGTTTACGGTGATGTTGCTGTCGTCAACGGCAAGGCTTGGCCAAACCTCAATGTTGACCGAACTTTGTACCGCTTCCGCATCGTCAACGCCTCAAACTCTCGATTTTTCAGACTTAAGCTGTCGTCAAATCAGCAATTAATTCAAATTGGCAGTGACGGAGGTTTACTGAACGCTCCAGTATATTTGTCTAAGCTACTGCTGGGGCCTGGTGAACGAGCAGACGTACTCATCGATTTTTCTCAAAGCCTGCCAGGAGACAAGATTGTATTGCAAAATGACGCTGCTGCACCGTATCCCAAAGGTTTGGCTACGGTAATTGCTCAGGGTTTCTTTAAAATGCCAGAAGTTATGCAGTTTACAGTGAATCAGGGTGTTGCCCTTCCTAAAGCTATTCCCACAAAACTGCGAGTAAACAGTCCATTAATCACAAAAATTGCTACGAAACCAGTCAAAGAGCGCAACCTGGTTCTAATAGATATTTTGAACTCTAACTTTCAGGTGTTAGCCATGATGCTCAACGCCGTTTACTGGCATGAGGCAGCCAACCACCCAGAATTGAGAGAGCAACCACAAGTAGACACAGTAGAGCAGTGGAACTTCATCAATCTTCAGCCATTTGCCCACACAATGCACCTGCATCTAGTACCATTTCAAATCCTCAACCGTCAATCAATCAATGATTCTGCGTACTCCGCAGCATATAGAGCTACTGGGCCGCGTAAAGTACTCATGCACAACGCACCAGGTGGGGATACAGTGCCATTCGGTTATCCACCACTCGACCCTACCCCCTATTTAAAAGGTTCACCCAGACCGCCAGCAGCGAACGAAGCTGGTTGGAAAGATACTGTAGTAGTCAATCCGTTTGAGGTGGTTCGTCTGATAGTTCCCTTTGGTGCTAAAGCCGCAGCCAACTTACCTTTTGGCAATTCATTCACTGGACGGTTTGTGTGGCACTGTCACATGCTGAATCACGAGGATAACGACATGATGCTACCCTTTGACGTTCTACCGTAGTCTCGGATTGTATTGGTGAGGGAATTAAAAGGTGGGGTTCTTTGGGAATCAGTCATCAAGCGAACACAATCTTAATAGTTGTTTGAAATAAAAGGGGAAATGGAATGAATTTTGACAAAAAACTTGCAGCTACTCTTACTGGCACGGTCTGTTTTCTAACAGCTATGATGGCTCCTGTTTCGGCCGCGATGTTTAATTTTTCCTACTCTGGTACGAGTGTACTTGACCCTACTGACATTGTTACAGCTAGTGGAACATTAACAACTAGCGATTACGATTCTGCCACAAATGGTTATGAGATTCTAGATATTACTGGCATAAGAAATGACGTTACAATAGAGTCATTGTTATCTCCAGGATCATTTCTTGATAATGACAATCTCTTATTAGCTGATTCTCCGGCTTTGAGTGAATTTGGATTTGCTTATACCGCAGGGGGAGTATCATATAATGTTTTTAACACTTATGACTATTTAGAAATTGGAACTCCAGGTTTCTACACAGGTTATCCCCTCAGTTATTTTTCTATAACACCTATACCTGAGTCTTCCTTAATGTTGGGTATATTAAGTTTAACTGTGTTAGTAGCTATCAACAAAAGAAACGGGAGGTTTGCTCTTAAAAAGTTGAATCATCACAATGGGAGTGTTGCTGATTAAGAGACATTTCAAAAGTGTTTAACTGTAACTTTAAATACTTTTAAATTTCCCTAACCCCCTAAAAAAGGCTACGGTGTACACACAAATAATTTAATTATCCCAAAGCTTTTTTGTTGTAACGTGTCAAGGCTAAAATACAATACGCTTGGGTTAAGAAGAGTAGTAGGTTGGGTTGAGCGGCAGCGAAACCCAACAAATCCTTGATAATGTTGGGTTTCGTTCCTCAAACGCCACGTGCTTCAAGTCGGGGAACCCGCCCAACGCAGTGGCTTCCCAACCTACGCCAGTTGTAGTTTTTAGCCTTAACCTAAGCGTATTGGGCTAAACTAGTGTATTAGAAAAAAGCAGAAAACATTAAGTTATCTCAATTTTATCAAAATTTTATTGCATTATTTTAGCCTTACCACGCCAGTAGAGTGTGTGGATGGATAATATTTTATACGTAGAGTGGTAAAACTATAAACATATCTATACCTATCTGTAAAATAAGCTTTGAGTTAAATAGTTGCTTTTTTAATATCATCAATCAATTCATCAATCCTTGATTGAGTAGTGTTCCAAGAACACATAAAACGTACTCCTCCCACACCAATAAATGTATAAAACTGCCAGTTATTTGCTTTTAAACTGTGAATAACTTGCTCAGGTAACTTCACAAATACGGCATTGGCTTCTCTAGGAAACATCAACTCAATACCTTCTATGTTTATATTTAATAGTTGATTTTCTAAGTATTCAGCACATTGATTAGCATGTCTAGCATTTTTTAGCCAAGCACCAGTTTCTAATAGACCCAACCAGGGAGCCGAAATGAAGCGCATTTTTGAGGCTAGCTGCCCTGCTTGTTTGCATCGATAATCAAAGTCTTCTGCTAGCTCTTTGTTAAAGAAAATAATCGCTTCACCTAATGCCATTCCATTTTTAGTACCACAAAAGCACAACACATCTACTCCCGTTTTCCAAGTAATTTCAGCAGGGCTTTTATTCATAGCAGCAACTGCATTTGCAAACCGAGCGCCATCCATGTGAACCTTTAAGTTATAGTTTTTTGCAACTTCTTTAATTTTTAGAAGTTCTTCAATAGAATATAGGGTTCCTAATTCGGTTGATTGTGTAATACTAATAACTTTAGGTTTGGGATAATGAATATCAGTACGTTTAGTGACAATTCCCTCTATCGCTTCTGATGTTAACTTGCCATTTTTCCCTGGAGCCAGTAAAAGTTTAGAGCCATTGGATGCAAATTCAGGTGCGCCACATTCATCTGTTTCTATGTGAGATGTTTCATGGCAAATGACGCTGTGATATGACTGACAAAGGGCTGCTAAAGATAAAGAATTGGCGGCTGTACCATTAAAGGTAAAAAATACTTCACAATCAATTTCAAAGAGTTCCCGAAAATAATCTGTGGCTTTTTGAGTCCATTCGTCGTTTCCATAAGCTGGAACGCTGCCTTGATTTGCCCTAATCATATATTCCAGCGCTTCTGGACAAATACCAGAAGAATTATCACTTGCAAACTGCTCTAAGTTGTTACTCATAATTTTTACCTTTATTTTTCTTTATAGGACAATACGCTTGGGTTAAGGCTAGCACTCTTTATTAAGGTTGTTTTTTTACGAACCACAGAGACGCAGAGGACACAGAGAGAAAAGGAAGAGAAGGAAAAATTACTTAAGAAGTATATTGCTTTATAAGACTGATATTTGATGTTTTAAATATAGATAGTGGCATGGCTAAAATAGTATAATAGGTAAAGGCTGGTAGTAGGGTTAATTCCCAATAAACTATAAATTTAAGATACAAATTTAGCCTTGTTATACCAATACATATTTTTTCAAACATTAAATCGAATTGCTATATTTTCTTTGAGTAATTATAATCTCGCTTAGTATGTTTATACTATTAAATAGATTTGCTAATGTCCACAAAAAAATTGGGGTCTGAGTTTCTCTTTACTGAGACGTTAAGTTACTACGGTGTCTTTGTTGGGTTTGGGTTGAGAGGATTATGGAACGGTAAACATCGTAAATAAATAATATTATGCTAGAAAAATAGAGTTTGCTAATTAGAATGCTAATCATATACTTATAATGTACTATACAATGCCCTACCAATAAATATGACATTACTTGATTAGGCATATCTGTCCTTTGCTTAATTGTGAGTAGTCATACTGATTAATAGCTCTCTGGGTGATGCTCCTTCTGGTGCGTCTGCTACGCGAATGTTGCTGACACCAGTTGTTCATCAAGGAAGCTATGCTAGTTGCTTCTTTCTTGGCGCTAGCCTCTCCTTTTGGGAGACGGGAAGATACTGCGCGTAGCTTGCTTTCTTGTAAGGGTAACAAAATGGAAAACCCGCCCAAAACACTGGCTCACCAATGACTAATGACTAATAAATAATGACTGAACCATTGATTGAACTGAAAGGTGTTTCTAAGTCCTTTGGTAGCCATAAAGTTCTAGATAATGTAGACTTGACCATTTACCGGGGAGAAGCGCTGGGGATTATTGGGCCATCGGGGACTGGTAAATCAACAATTTTACGGGTAGTAGCGGGGTTACTGACTGCTGATGAAGGAGAAATTTATGTGCAAGGGGTGCGGCGAGACGGTTTGATTGAGGATGGTGGCCAGCAGGTTGGTATTGGCATGGTGTTTCAGCAGGCGGCGCTATTTGATTCGCTGACGGTGGAGGAGAATGTAGGATTTTTACTTTATCAAAATTCAAAGCTGTCGCGATCGCGCATTCGAGATTTGGTACACGAAAAATTGGAGATGGTCGGTTTGCCATCAATCAGCGATCTTTATCCAGCCGAACTTTCCGGGGGAATGCGAAAACGGGTAAGTTTTGCCCGTGCGATTATGTCTAACCCTGATAATCCCTCAGAAGGGCCAGAAGTTCTACTATACGATGAACCAACAGCCGGACTTGATCCTATTGCTTCAACAGTAATCGAAGATTTAATCCGCCATTTGCAATGTTTACATGGAGTTTGTAGTACTTATGCTGTTGTTACCCACCAGGACAGCACTATCCGCCGCACAGCTGATAGACTTATATTTCTCTATGAAGGCAAAGTGCAGTGGCAGGGTACAGTTAGTGAGATATACAACACAGAAAATCCGTTGATCAAACAATTTATAAGTGGAAGTGTGAAAGGGCCGATTCAAGTCGTCGGTTAGAAAGTGAGAAGTTAGGGATTTGGAATTAAAAGTGAGGAGTTAAGAATAGGGAGCGAGAGTTAAATTCAATTCCCAACTCCTATACAGACGCGATAAATCGCGTCTCTACTCATAACTAATTATTGGTGGAGGCAAAAAATGCGAGGTCTGATGACAAGCCGCTTCGCTTCTGGGCGAACGTTTAGAGAAGGCTCTGTGGGGTTGTTGCTCCTGCTCGGACTGGGGGTATTTGGGTTACTATTTCTATGGTTAAATAGATTTACTGCTGCTGGGCGTTCATACAAAATTATTGTGGAATTTGCTAACGCTGGCGGAATGCAAAAAGGAACAATGGTTCGCTATCGAGGTGTGAAAGTAGGAACTATTTCTAGGGTTATACCAGGGCCAAATGCTATTGATGTAGAAATTGAAATTTCTCAAACTGACTTAATTATCCCCCGTAAGGTAGTGGTGGAAGCTAATCAAAGTGGATTAATTAGCGAAAGTATTATCGACATCACGCCAAGAACAACTTTACCGACTGGGGTTGTGCTTGCTAAACCCCTAGATAAAAGTTGTGATACTAGTCTTATTGTCTGTAACGGCTCTCGCTTACAAGGTAAGATTGGCATCAGTGTTGATGAACTAATTCGCAGTTCAACTGAGCTATCGGCTACATACAACAACCCCCAATTTTATAGAAATGTCAATAGGGTTCTAGAAACTACCACAGGCGCAGCATCTAGTTTTACTGAGCTTAGTCAAGATTTACAAGGCTTGACTAAAAGCTTGAGACAACAACTAAATACATTTTCAACCACCGCTAATTCAGTGCAACGAGCGACAAATCAACTTAATACATCAGCAAATCAAACAGTAAATAAATTTGGTGAAACTGCAACTCAAGCAAATCGTTTGCTCACGAATCTGGATAATCTATTAACAACAAATCGTTCCTCGCTGGTTGGCGCTTTAAATAATATTACCCAAACTAGCAACCAACTACGTGTTACAGTCAGTAGCCTATCACCATCTGTCAATCGCTTGACTCAAGGAGAATTACTCAACAATTTAGAAGCTCTTTCAGCAAATGCAGCGCAAGCTTCAGCTAATTTACGCGATGCTTCTAAAACTTTAAACGATCCGAAGAATGCGGTGTTGCTGCAACAAACTTTAGATTCAGCACGAGTAACCTTTGAAAATACTCAAAAAATTACATCTGATTTAGATGAATTGACAGGCGATCCTAATTTCCGACAAAATTTACGGCAATTGGTGAATGGTTTAAGTGGTTTAGTCTCTTCTACACAAGATATGCAGCAACAGGTGCAAGTTGCTACTACTTTAGATACGGTAAAAGCTGCTGTGAACAAACAAAATAATCTAACTCCTACCCCAGCACCAACGCAACAAGCGATGTCTCATGACAAGTCGCTACCCGTCTACAGGGTTAATCCTTTACCTACCAATTTTGAAAGTACTGAAATCACCCTTGAACCAACCCCCAGTCCGTCTCCGTCTATCCCTAACTCATCCCAAGAAGTTCTGTTGAAACAGCTGCGGGAGTATGGTGAGCAACGGAAGCAACTGGAGACGAGGAAATAGGCAATTCGCAATTCGCAATTCGCAATGGGCTAACGCCCCGCTCCGCTAACGCAATTAAACTAAGACAGACACTTTGGGGTTGGGTTGAACGAAGTGAAACCCAACAAAATCAGAGATTGTTGGTGTTGGGTTTCGTTCCTCAACCCAACCTACGCCTAACTGCCAGTGAGATAGGATTAACAGCATAGGTGCAGTTATTGATGACTGCGATCGCAATTTGTTATTTTTTAGTCAAGTCAGGGAACTCTATTAATACAATTCAGTAATTCGTGCAGCATTAACCACAGAAGGGCTTTCCGTAGGTAGTTGTTGTGGCTTTAACTGAACTGTGTTGTAAGGATAATTTAGAGTTTTGAGGATCGGCTGATGGATAAATCGATTATTCAGTTGGTTGACGAATTACCAACTGACAATATTACTGTCAAAGTTTTAAAGGCTCTTGATTACGTAGCACCAGGTGAATGGAGCAATTTGACAGGGTTTGAGAATAGTATTCGCAGCATTACTGGAGAAACCGATGCTAAGGTAATTCAGAGAATCCGCGATCGCGCTGCCATAATATACCAAGATCCTCAAAAAGGCTACCAGTTCGCAATCAAACTTTATCAAACAATTGATAAGGCAGACACAGCGATGGCAGCAGCAGCTTTAGCAAATAAAGTTAGTGAAAAAATCGGCTTTCTGTCTTTTTTAGGCAACATTACTCCCAAAGCTGATGTCACTCAATCCATTGACTTAGCACTGAAAATTGCCGTCGAAATCATCGCTTTTTGCAAACTAAACGGCATTCCTCAACCTAACCCCCAAGAGTTTGCTAATTCCCTTGCTAACAACTATCAAAATGCATCCCTAATGCGGATGGTAGCTTTAGTTTGTATAGACGGAATTATGCCATTAGGCCCCGACTTTCTCAGCAAGATTCACGGAGTTATTAGTGGTACTGATGCTAGCGCAGTAACTCAAAATCCGGTTTTCTTGGCTGTCAATAATTTTCTCCCAGGTAGTAATCCCTCAGATAAAGTTGGTTTTATCAGTCAGGGTTTTAACTCCGTGCAAGGCTGGATGAATAACTTAGTATCTAAAACAGGCGTAACCCCGCAATCAATTTCTAGTCACTTGGGTAGTTTTATTCAGATTGCTGATGATAATTTAGATTTTGTTGCAGCATTCCTAGATCAAACTACCAATTACTACGAGCATACAGGAATTCAAAGTGTCGCTCGTGGCTTGATTTTAGAAGCATACACTTTAGTAAAAGAAGAAATTAAACAAGAGCAACAAAAGCCGATCCAAGATGTTTCATCTGCTTCTGCTGTCAAATCAGATAACAATCAGTATGAAGTCAGCAAAACTGTAGAAGTTTGGGATAGTGAAGACGAAGATTGGTATCAAGGAACAATTGAAAAAATCCAAGATGACCAATTCTTTATTCATTACCTTGGTTATGGTTCATCTTATGACGAGTGGGTGGGCGAAGATGACATTCGGACTCGCGATCTTCGCGCTGCTGATGACAATGGATATGCCGTTGGTCAAAAAGTAAAATGTTGGGATGAAGACCAAGAGGCTTGGTATTCTGCAACGATTCAGCAAATCCAAAATCAGCAATACTTTGTTCACTATGCTGGTTATGACTCATCTTATGATGAATGGGTTGATAGTGACGAAATTTCTTAACTACTAAATTAGCACGGGGGCGACGAGAGCAATATCTCCGATGGATTATTCGGTGTCGCGCCCTGTGCTAGTGGTCTATCAAATTCATTTTGACGGTTAGAGAGACGCGATAAATCGCCGTCTCTACAAGGATTTTATCTATGAATTATTTATTGACAGACTACTATTGGTCTATCGCATTAATTTTGCTGGATTGCGAGATCCCCGACTTCTTTAAGAAGTCGGGGATCTGAACACCGAAATAATGACATGAACCACTAGCTAGCATATAGTACTTTTAAAAATTACGAATTATTTTGACACTTGCGCTACTATATCCCCTATTGCCTTCGTGCAATAGGAGTAGTGCAGGTTAAACAGATGACAGAAGAATTTAATACACAGGGCGTACAGAATCTGGTTGCGATCGCAGATCAATTCACCCAAACAGGAAAGGTTACAGGCGTTAAAGCCTTTGGGAGTGGTAATATCAATGACACCTTCTTAGCGGCTCTAGATTCCTCGAAAGAACAACATTTTGTCCTGCAACGCATCAATACGCAAGTGTTTCGCCAGCCAAAACTGATTATGCAGAATATGCGTACCTTTACTGAGCATGTTCATAAACGGTTACAGGATAGCCCCCTGAATCGTCGCTGGGAAGTACCGCGTGTACTATTAACTAACGATGCTCAAGATCATTGTCAGGATGCAGACGGCTCCTTTTGGCGAGCGATTAGCTTTATTGAAGGCTCCCAATCTTTTGACACTATGCGCGATCGCTCACAAGCGCAAGAAATCGGTTATGCGTTGGGGATGTTCCACAATTTAATCAGCGATTTGCCACCAGAAAAACTCGCTGACACCCTTCAAGGATTCCATATTACACCGCTTTACCTCCAGGGTTACGAAGAAGCGTTGGCGAAAACTAGTGCGAGTCAATCTGCGGAAGTTAACTATTGTTTACAGTTTGTTAGCGATCGCCAAGGCTTTGCACATATCCTAGAAAATGCCAAAGCTGAGGGTAAATTACCTCTGCGTCTGATGCATGGTGATCCAAAAATCAATAACGTCATGTTCGACATTGCTACCCAGCAAGCCGTTAGTGTGATAGACCTCGACACCGTTAAACCCGGTCTGGTACATTACGATATTGGTGATTGTTTGCGATCGGGCTGCAATCCGGCTGGAGAAGAAACCGAGAATTGGGAAAGCGTTTATTTTGACACCGATCTGTGTGAGGGAATCTTACAAGGCTATCTCTCCGTGGCAAAGGCGTTTCTCACCGATAATGACTATGCATATATATATGATGCCATCCGTCTCATTGCTTTTGAATTAGGATTGAGATTTTTTGCTGATTATTTAGCTGGGAATGTTTACTTTAAAGTGAAGCACCCAGAACATAACTTGGCAAGAGCGATCGTGCAATTTAAGCTTACCGAAAGTATTGAATCTCAAAAAACGCAGATTTGCAACATTATTAAAGATATGAAATGAACGACCAGATATTTTCTTTACAACCCTTTCCTTCTACTGAATCGCCGCCTAATTTGAAAATTGCAGGTAATATTGCCCGAAATGGGAATAAACTTGCCATCCGCTATCTGCTTGAAGGCGATTTAAAAGAAATTGCAATTGTTCCCCCATCAAAAACACCATCACGCAAGCATGAATTGTGGGAAGACACCTGCTTTGAGTTCTTCCTTAGCATCAAGGATTCTGCACAGTATTGGGAATTTAACTTATCCCCAGCCGGACACTGGAATGTCTATCGCCTTGATGGATATCGTCAAGGTATGCAAGAGGAAACAGCCTTTGAAAAGCTACCGTTTAATGTTCAAAATCAAACTGATGTTTTAACCCTTGCTTTGGATATCGATTTAGATAAAATCATTTCCGTGGAACAATTAATTGAAGTTGCAATTACGACTGTTATCAAAGACAGAGAGGGTGAGGTGACTTACTGGGCGTTAACTCATAAAGGCGCGGAGGCTGATTTTCATTTACGGGATAGTTTTATTGTTAAGTTGTGAAATCCGTTTTTATATAGCTTGCAAAGTTGAGGATATTAGCTATAGAGACTTGTGAATATGAAGATAAATTAATATATCTTATAATGATAAAATTCGTTCATGTTTGATAACACTTGCAAATTTATCGCTGAAATGTATTCTCCTGATTTCGCTACTTGGTTATTAGGAGAACCCATTACCTTAACTAAATTAAGTCCTACAGAGTTATCCTTAGAACCTATTCGTGCTGATGCCTTAATATTGTTGCAATCAGATGAAGTTGTTCTGCACATTGAATTCCAGACCCAGCCCGACGATAATATGCCTTTTCGGATGGCGGATTATCGATTACGGGTGTATCGCCGTTTTCCCAATAAACGAATGCACCAAGTGGTAATTTACTTAGATAAAACCGAATCGGAAAAGGTCTATCAAACCACTTTTACTGCTGGAAGTTTACAACATGAATTTTCAGTGATTCGTTTGTGGGAGCAACCTGCTTCAGATTTTTTGTCTGCACCAGGATTACTACCATTTGCGGTTTTAAGTGCTGCTGAGAACAAAGTTGATACATTGCAACTGTCAGCTGCGGCTGTTGACAAAATTGCTGATCGACGGACGCAAAGTAATATTGCTGCCGCCTCCGCAATTCTGGCTGGGTTAGTATTAGAACAAGAAGTGATTGGACGTTTATTTAGGAAGGACATAATGCGCGAGTCTGTGATTTACCAACAAATTAAAACCGAAGGCAAAGAAGAAGGAAGTCAACAAAAAGCTCATGAAATTGCCCAAAACTTACTAGCAGAAGGGATGACAGTAGAAGCGATCGCTCGAATTACTGGTTTGTCAGTAGAAGCGGTGCAACAATTACAGCAGAAATAATCCACGGTTTACTTAGATTAGGAATATTTTTATCTGAATCCTTTATTTATAAGAAAAATAAAGGAACCATTTGCTATATTTAGTCAACTTAATGTTTTTGTAAGTTTACAGCATCTTTGACTTTGCGCTTTTTTAAGAAACTGGACATGAATGGCCGTTCAAAGAATAAGTAAAACCAATAAGAAATGATGAGTGACATGATAGTGCCTACTAAATAGGATGCCGCCGCAAACATATCTGGGGAAATTGGCAGATAAAACAGGAAGTAACGCACAAAGACTAAGACTGGCCCATGCATCAGATAGAGGCTATAAGAAAATGTACCAAGTGCGATCGCCCAAGGATGTTGTAATATCTGTAGTATTAAAGATGGCTGTTTCCCTTCAATTATCGACTTAGTTAAAGAAACAAATAGACAAGCAAAGGCAAGACCGGCGAAACTTTGATTAATCCATATATGCAATCCTAGTTGCCGCCATTCAGTTATAAAGGCAACACAAGTAAAGACAATAGCCAATCGTCCCCACGGTAGAGAATTCCTGAAAGCCACTAACCTGGGTTTTTGAGAAAATCCAATATCTGCTGCTGCCATTCCTAAACAGAATATACCTAATAGCCAAGGATTGGCTTGTTGAAGAAATCCATTCAACAAGTATATAGGTGTTAGACCGATTACAAAGGCGATAATGACAAGCACCAATAAGCCAAAACGTCGCCATATAGGTAACAACAGTAACGGAAACAAAAAGTACATTTGCCATTCTGTTGCTATAGTCCACATAGGGGAATTAATTGTTAAATATGTTTTGTCGCTAAGATTATGAACTAATAACAAGTGAGACAAGACATCTATCAAAGAAAAATTAGGCGAAAATGATCCAATGCCTGCCGATTCATTCCACTGAAAAGAAGTGAATTTCTCTAATATAAAAACAATTGCAGCTAGTAGCAAACAGATGAGCAAATTTACATAATAAGGTGGGAGAATTCGCCGCGATCGCCTCTTAATATAATTACTGAAATGTCCTGGTAAGTGACCATTTTCAGAACGGGCTACTGGTAGCATTAAAACGTAGCCAGAAAGCACAATAAAACTGATAACACTAAATGCACCATATTTCATAGCTCTGACAAAAATAGACCAGTGTATGGGCAATTGCTCTCCGATTGCTGGCTCAACGTGAACAAGTACAACATACAGAGATGCTAATCCACGTAAGCCATCCAAGTAAGGAAGATGAAGTCTATTTTCAGTAGGTTTTTCTGTAACTTTAGTCATTTACTTAATCTCACACTATGGTTTTGCTGATAGATAGATTTACCCCTGAGTAACGCTAAAATTATGTTGCCAAAAGACTATTAATCAAATTAGTAAATGGCTGACTATCTTCAGGTAAAACTTAGTTTCAAGATGACATAGGTAATTCTTTAGCCTTGGGAAGCCCTTTGCCGTCACGGTTTTTAATTACTCGTGCAGGTACACCCACAGCTACCGAAAATGGGGGAATATCTTTAGTAACAACAGCGCCAGCACCAATAACACTGCCTCTACCAATGGTGACACCATCTAATACTTTTACTCCATGGCCTAGCCAGCAATCATCTTCAATCACAATGCCTTTACAAGTAACACCTTGGTATTTAATTGGCTCTGTCGGATCTGCAAAGTTATGATTATTGGCATATATTGCAGTGTGGGCTGCAATTAAACAATTCTGGCCAATTTTAATGTTTCCAGGGCCACCAATACAAACGCCAGGGCCAATAAAAGTATCTTCACCAATGTGAATAGAAGTGTTATTTAGTGCCCCTATTAAAACGTTACGCTCTAGAATAACTCCATTTTCTAGATAAATTCTATTATTGTCGTGTCCTTTTCCATCTATACGAACACCTTTGAAAATATAAACTCCATTCCCAACTTTAATAGAATCTGCACCGAGAAATTCAACGCCATCTTGAATATATACTGAACTACCTATCTGGGCAAAAATAGTACGATAGAAAAAAATACGTAATTTTACACCTCCAAAAATTGTTGGGATGTCACCTAAAAAAGTAGTTAGCAAAAGCTCTTGAAATCGCTTTAATTTTGAAAAATCCTTCAAGTCCTTCATGGCTCTGTTCTTATCAAATAAACTGCAAGTTTTGGTGTTTTTAGAGTTGCAAAATGTCTAAGTAATTACATTCTGTATTTCAGTCTTATTATGTACCATCTATATTTCTATATCTGCATTATTAGATTACAGATAATAAAAAAACAAGATGGCTAATATAGAGTTTTTCAACAATTTGAAAAACCTAAAGTCAGCTTTGAGCTATGAAATACAGGCATTATTTAATTGTTAAAAATGGCTATACAAGAAATGCTGTATTTATTTACAAGCAAATTCTGTAATTAGTATTTAGTATATGTACTTATTTGGAAAGAAGAGAAACACTTTTTTATATTTGCTACTAATTAATACTGAAGCTTAATGCTTTACCGCAACATCAAATATCTAACTCTCCATGTGGTATAAATTAGCAATTTGACAAGCTACTATAATTCAGCTAATCAGTTATCAAATATCAAAGTAATTACTTCAATTCAATTACATTTATTTATCCCGTTCCAAAGCCGGAGTGAAACTTATTCACTGCGAGCGAGATGTAATTGTTGAATTCTTCATAAAATTTCCAAGCAAGTACAAGCACGTCAAATCAGGGGGGAGTGTCTCCAACTTCAGCCATCACATTGAAGTTAATCATCGGAGCAAACAAATAAACACTTCCCCGATTACTATAACGGCTTACTTGCAGCCAGTTTTTAGAGTCTGCTGCTGTTGTCATCATTACGTACACAGAGAATTTACATATTCACTAAAGCGCCTTTATAGCAGCACAAATAGTGTGCTTCCACTATCCTAAAAGAGACTCACATAATTATTATTAAGAAACGGTAAAGTTTAAGGAAAAAACATAAAGTTTTAAAAATTGACATACTTGTATAATCAGTCTTTTCCTGATTTTAGATATAAATTATACTATTCAACTCTCTCTATTAATTAAATAAATAACTATTAGATATCAGAGTAAATACATATATCAAAATGCGACCATCATTTGATTTATGGTGTTTCATAAAACTGCAAAATTTATCATTAATTTGCCGTTTAAAATATTGCTGGTAACTTTTCTAATTATGTTCTGCAAAAATCTACCTAACTGTGTTGTTTTTATATGTGATATCAATCTTACGAAGCATAAAATCAAGAAGGGTAATACATCGGTACTACCCTTCTTAAGATTCTTTTTCAAAGATGTCTATTGTAGAAATGATTGACGCTGAGAGTGTCAATCAGCAGACGAAAGGCTTGGTATTGCAGAACGAATGGCACTAATAAAGTTTTGAGCATAGTTCTGCGTTGAGAAATCGAGGGCGCGTTGCCTGGCAGCTACTCCGGCACTCTGGGCAAATTCTTGCTCGTCAAGATAGCGGAGAATTGCGATCGCTAATTTATCCGCATCGCCGTAAGGTGTTAATAGCCCATTCATGCCATCGGTAATAATCTCTGTCGGGCCTCCTGCATCGCCAGCAATTACAGGTTTACCTAGCGCCATCGCTTCAATAATCACAATTCCAAAGGGTTCTTTATCCGATGCATGAACGAATACATCCATCGCCTGCACCCACTCTGGAATATTACGCTGTAGTCCAGCCATAATTACTTGCTCTTTCAAGCCCAAGTTTGTGATTTCTGCTTTTAAAAAGTCCTCGTAGTCCGGTTCTAAATCGTGCTTACCGCCAACTACCACACAATGGGCATCAGGATACTTCTGTAAAATTGTGGGCATCGCTTGTACCAATACGTGCATTCCCTTCCATCGTTGCAATCGTCCGACAATTCCAATCAACGGGCCGTGTAAGGGTAAGCCAAGTTTGCGCCGTGCTTCTTCAGGAGTTGGCAAAGCATTAGGCTCAAATCGGTCTAGGGCTACACCAGGATAAACTAAAGGTGTTGGTCTATGAGGCCAAATCTCTGCTTGTGCTTGCTTGCCATCTTGAGAGAGAGTGATAATTGCGCGGGCTGGGATTAAAGTAGCAAGTCTTACCAACCAAGTTTTATCGCTAGGTACTTCTAGTTGATACCAGACAGCAGGCAACCCAGCCAGCATTGCTGCCAAGCCTCCAGATATATGCGTGATCCACATCCAATTGACAATTATATCTGCACGTTCGCGGCGGGCGATCGCAGCTATCCGAAAAACAGCGCCAATAAAACGGTGGATTTGGCGTAAACGCCCACTTTCCACAACTCGCGCATCAATACCAAGGGACTTTACTTGTTTTACCATTGGGCCGTGTTCTAAAAATATCACTAGCCACTCAACACCAGCATTACGTCCTTGCTGTACCAAATCCCAAAGCATCATTTCACCGCCGCCTCGTTGTTCGGCTAGTGGCATTACAATAATTGCTTTCATAATTTATATCAGTCCTATTTAAGTTGTTAGATTTATCAGATCCCCGACTTCTTAGAAAAGTCGGGGATCTTGGGATTGCTATAGTATTTATGTCCTGCCATCGCCATAGCTAAAAATCCCCAAAGAATCATCCCTGCTACACTCAACATTCCACTACCGATAATTAGCTGTGTAGCAGAACTGATCCCAATGGCGCGGGCAGCACTAATAAAACTATCAAAACGACCTTCACCATAACTGCTAACACTAACAATTAACAAAATTAATCCACCCATATAAAAGATGGCTCCAAACCAACCAAGGGTGAAAAACATATCTAAAATGCCACTATCAATTACCACTACTTCAATTTGTCCAGTTTTTTCGTTAACTTTCCAAATATTTCCTAAGCCATTACCTAGACCATTAGAAAGGGCTAAACCCAGGTTTTTGTCATAACTTCCCGATCTATCTTTAAAACTGTTGTCATCTTCAAGATTAGAAAATGTTTCTAAACGCGCTGCGACAACCCCAGCAATTGGCTCAATGGTTGTTAATGGCACTACACAAATTGCCATCACCACAATTATGGTAATTAAGCGCATTTGAATTCGGGTTTTGACTGAACCCATAATCATTATTATTCCTAATAACCAGCCCCCCCAATTAGTTCGTGCTTGTGTCAGCAGAAAGGACAAGTAACCAACAGCTGAGGCAGGAAAAATTAAGTTTCCAGAACTGGTAAATAACAACAGCAACCCAGCTTGCATGACAGAACCAAAGGGGCCGACTGAGTGTAATGTACTCCAAACGCGCATTCCGAAAGGTACAGGGTTTCCAGAACTCATAAATAATTTTGATTCTATGAGCCAGTACCTATCCCACTCAGGAGCTACGACAAATTGATATACACCATAAGCCCCTAAAATCAACACACACCAAAGAAAAGTTCGCTGAATATTTTGGCGATAGCTAGGATAATCTCGCCAGTTTATAAATAAGTGAAAAGCGAAAATGATTGGACTGAGCCAATCCAGCAACCCGCGTGCTACAGGGATTGGTGGGTTATAAATCAGACCGATGAGAAAGCCATAAAAGACTCCGATAAAAGCCAGAACAAACGGCAAACCCCCTTGACGTGAGGCGCGGGGAAAATGTCGCAAGAATGTGGCAATAGTTACAAACACCACTAAATAGGGTGCTATGAGCATCTGACGGGTAGCATCCCAACCTACCCGAAAGTCAACTAAGCGCGTAGCTAAAGGCGTGAGAAACCATATCCACCAAGTAAAGCTGACGTAGAGAATGGGATGCCGCAAGTATAAAAATACAGCTACTGCTAAAGCCGTCACCGGATAAATTAGGCGTAATGCAGCAGTAGCACCAGCAAAATAGCAAACTACAGTTAGTAGTATAAAGCTTGCGATCGCCATCCACCCTTGTTGCGATCGCTCTTCTGGAGAATAATTTTCTTGTGAAAAACTATTGTAAAGTATCTGCTTAGAATTCATTCAATTTTAGATATACAGATAAATAAATTTGGCAGCTTTCAATAAATTCAAATTTCCTTAATTTTGAATTTTGAATTTTGAATTTTGAATTCTTGATATCCCTGCCAACGCCCCCGCCAAGATGCCAGCAATTTTTTCCCTGCCAATTGCCCTTGGCTAGGTAAAAATCTCAGCCATTGTACGAAACCCAGACTATCGCATGTACCCACAAATACTGCCCAGAATAAAAATACAATCCGGCGGATAAATGGCAAATGTTCTAGTAAAACTAGGGTTTCATTATGGACTAAATTAATAAAGGCAATTTCATTAAAATTATTTCGCTGATCTTCATCAAAACGTTTTGCTGGATAGTGGTCTACAGCAACATTAGGATCGTAAATTATCTTCCAACCAGCCCGTTTTAATGTCAGAGTAAATGCCATTTCAAAATGTACCTGCGCTCCAGTACCACGCATCCGCTCATCAAAGCGTAATTGTCCGATGGCCTCTTTACGAAAACTCATGTTTACGCCTTTGAGAATATCGACTTCGCGGGGTTCTCCCACTCCCAGATGATGGTTGCCAATCACTCGCCCAAACCACTGCAACTGTCCCACTACTGGGCGGGATTCGTCTTCTAACTTGCTGCCGTGGTATATCCAATCACGCCCTCCCAGACCGCCGAGGCGACTATCTGAGGTAAAGTAAGCAGCGATGCGCTCTAACCAATCTGGGTGGGGTGCAGCATCATCATCAGTAATGGAAACGATATCGCCCTCTACTGCTGCTAGTCCGGCATTGAGGGCTGCTACTACGCCTGGTTGTGTCACTTTCACAGTATGCAGTGGCAGATTAAGCGCGTTTAATTGCGCCAGGAATTGCCAAGTTTCTGCATCTGTATCGCGGACAACCACTATCACCTGATCGACGGGTTTAATTTGCTCCTGTAGCGCCAAAAGGCAGCGTGATAGGTCTTGTGGACGGCGATAAGTTGGTATCAGAACGGTGTTCCGCATTGCTTAACTCCTCGAATAAATCCACATAAGTTTGTGCCATAGTAGTCCAGCTATGTTTTTCTGCCACAGAACGAGCAGCTTTGCCCATTTGCTGTATGAGGGCGGGACTACTCACCAAGGACATCAACGCCACAGCCAAAGCATTAATATCATCTGAGTCGGATAAGACGATGCCACATTCTGGTGTCACCAACTCTCCGCCGCCGGTGGCTGTGGCAGTAATTACTGGCAGTCCTGAAGAAAGTGCTTCTAACAATACGAGGCTGCAAGCTTCGTATCGGGAAGGAAACACAAATAAATCTACTCCTTGCATAATTTGGGGGATATCACGGCGAAATCCCACAAAATGCACACGTTTACTTAACCCCAAAGAGGCTGCTAGCTGAGGGAAAGGACTATTTTGAGTGTGTCCCACTACCACCAAATGTAAATCGGGAACTTTCACCAAGGCGTGCAGTACTGTATCTAAGTTCTTTCTGGGTGTGCGGATGTCTCCGGCGAATAATGCTAGGGTGACATTCTCCGGTAAACCTAACTTTTGGCGATTGCTTTCACCAGGGGCAAACTCTTCTAAGTCAACGCCATTGATGATGACGCGAATGTGAGAACGCGGTACACCAATATTGACTAATTCCTGCGCTACCTTTTCAGATACAGCCACAACAACCTGCGCTTTTTGGAAAGCCTGTTTTTCCCAACGGGCATTAAAAGCCGTAAATAGCCACTGGTAAAAACCATATAAATCTCGGCGGTTGCGAGAAATATGAACAGGCGATCGCAACCATGAACTGTGGACAAAATGTACAGCGTTCACATCAGCCGCAGCCAGATTAATTGCGCCATTGACTTTAACTAAATCAACCTCAGAGCGATTTTTCTGCAACCAATCTGTACTTTTTCGGGCAAATATTAAATTACGCAAAAATTCTGTTGGATAGTCTTTGACTGGAATTCTAACCCAATTAACTTGACTATTATTTTCTAGTTCTGGTGCGATTTCACTAGCTAATAATGTGAGTTGATGACCGCGACGAATCGCTTCATTAGCAACTTCATAGTTTACTCGTCCCTGCCCATCACCTTTTTTGATTTTATGAGTAACAATACAAAGTTTCATTGACTACCTTCTTTAATAATTTAGGCTCACTTAAAACCGCAGCCCAAGAACTCTAAACAATCTTCTTTTCTTGCCTTAGCGCTCTTTGCGGTTCGTTAAGTAGCATTTACATAAACAAATATCTTCGGGTAGAAGCAATTCATGAATTGCCTCTACAAAAATTTACTATTTCGACATTTCTATTAACTTATTGGCCAAAAACTGCGGAGTAAAACTTAGACTTAATGCTACTAAAGTTCGTGCATTAAATTTTTGTTTAGTCAGCGCCTGCCAAAAATAAGGACGTGCTACTGCTATTTGTTCACTTCGCAGTAAACCAATACCCAAAGTTGTATTAGCCTCTAACCATTTCCGTTGAAAATATGCCCTAAATTGCTGTAAACGCGGGTCTTCCATGAAGACTTGATAACAGAACATTTCGCTTTTAGCTTTGCAGATTTTTGCCTGCACATCTCGGCTACCACTGAGCATAGTATCAGTTTGCTCATGGGCACGATATCGCGTTAGTCTTTCTGGATAGTAGTAAGCGCCATAACCAGATATACAGAAGAGGTAAGTTAAATATAAATCCCACATCCCGCCAACTTCTGAGGGAATACTATCCCAATCGACGAGATTATTACGAATCACACAAGATGCAGCAGTGGGTATACTTTTATCAACTAACCCGATTTTAGAGAAAGGTTGATGAATTCCTTTTGCTAGTTTGTCTCGCTTATAACCGCATGTATTTTCTTCAGTTCCACTGTTATTAATAATACCATTCGCGTCTATAATATATTGATCACAAAAAGCAAGAATTAACTCAGAGTTGGCTTCTAGTATTGGTACAAGTTTCGCTAGAAAGTCTTCATTCCAGATATCATCATCATGAAGACTAGCAACATATTTACCTCGCGCCATCTTGAAGCCATGCTGCTGATTTGCAAACATACCGACATTTTGCTGATGTCGCCAAAATCGAATACGTGAATCATCAAAAGATGCGACGACGGCTTGAGTATCTTCTGAACTACAATTATCAGAAACAATAATTTCGATATTTTGATAAGTCTGTTGAATAGCACTAGCGATCGCTTGCTTAAGATAATTTGGTCGATTATAGGTAGGGATAACAACGCTGACTAAAGGCTGTTGACATTCTTGAGATAATGACATATTTTTTCCTTTATATTTAATAAATAAAAGATGCACCATTAGAGAATTTGACCAAATTAAGCTTATTTCACTTGAAGCTATATAATTTTTTTGCTTTTGAAGGAAAGTCAGCTATTGTTTTTGCATAAATTGTTTGCAGATTATTTACATGAGCAGCCATTGTAAATTCCTTCATCAATAAAGCATGGCCTTGTTCGCCCATTTGTCGGCTTTTTTGATGATCTCCATACAAATCATGAATAGCATCAGCCAGCTTTTTAATATCATTAGCTGGAACCAGAATACCCGTTTCTCCATCTTGTAAATGTTCTGGTATTCCTCCGACTGCACTACCAATTACAGGTCGATAACGAGAGTATGCTTCTAGAGTTACAAGACCGGCAGGTTCAGGCCAAACACTAGGAAAGATAACTGCAAAACACTGTTCGTAAAGTTTATTTAGTTTATTGCGATCGCACCAGCCGTGCCAAGTAATCCGATTACTTAATCCGAGTGTATTTGCTAACTTTTCTAATCGTGGTCGTTCCCAGCCTTCACCTGCAATATCAAGTTGAATTTGTGGGTTTGTATGTATTAAGGTTTTAAGCAGCCATTCCAAACCTTTATCAGAAACAATACGGCCAACAAACAAAATTCTATGATTTCGGTGAATTTCTAGACTCAGAGGAGCAGCTTTAATTTGCGGTACAGAAATACCACAGTGTAACGTTACAGTTTGCTCCGGGGGTACGCCATTTTTAATTAACTCTTGGCGCACGTATTCGCTATTAGCAACAAAGGTGATTTTTACCTTTTTTAAGGTATCTAATAACTGATGAGTAGTTTGAAATTCTTTAAGAGTCCTTAACGGTCTACGACTACCACATTTATCTGCTAGTTTACCCCAGGTACAACCTAAGTAAGAGAAGTTGCGATCGCAGATTGTCCGTTGCTCTGCTAAATACTTTGTGCCACTAGGACAGTACAATGAGTGATTATGAACACTAAAGACAGTAGGACATTCGCCAGTAAGCTGCAATAGTAAATCTGGGCTGTGGATGTGCAGCAGCTTGAATTGGCTTTGGTCAAAACCCTTGAGCGATTTTATCACGCGATCGCTAACTTCAGGTGGTCGATGTTCAAATAGAGAAGCTAAATAAGTTTCAACACCTCCGCCCTCGCCTACATCAAAATTCGAGCATTGATAAATTAGGTCTTCTTTAAAAAGCCCTCTGTGCAATTGTTTATCATTTTGTTTGGCATCATTAATTGAGTTAAGCATTAACCACCATTCTTTACGTTATTATTCATTGAAGTCCTCATCTAAATAGAGGCTTATCTTCATCAATTTATATGCCAACATTAAACCAAAGCTTGTGTCTAACATCACTCACATAATGTCTGAGAGCAATGTTTTTACTTGCAGATTTATCTGGATAAATGAACTGATCTTCTACATTGAGAACATATTTATTTGAGCATAGAGGTTTACCATGATTGTGGTGCATGGTTAAATGTACAAGTGTTTGCTCAGTGAAATAACTTGGAACTTCTGGAAGATTTGCTAAACGTTTGATGGCAAAAGTCCAGTCAAATTCATGCCTAAATAATATAAATCCACCATTTACAGGATTCGATTTTTCAGACTCATCATAAATAATTCGCTCGTCTAGCGACATAGAACAATCAGGTAGATAAAGAGAGTATTTATCATCCGACTTGCTCAAATCAATTAAGTCAATCGCGCCAGGAAAAAATAAAATATCTGAATCAGTGTAAATCGTAGTACCATTAACAGGAATAGACATTAATGCCGACAACTTTCTGCCCATTGGATGTAGTTGGGCATAATCAAGAACACATTGAGGTAAATCTGTTCTCAGGAAGTTTTGTAAAAGTATTACCTGAACGCAGGGATGGATACGGCGGAGTAAATTACAACTAGAATCAGTGTAACTGCCATCGGAAACTACAGTAAATGTCTCTGGAATGCCGACATGACGAATGAATGAGCGAATACTTGCCACTTGTTCTGGTAAATCGCGTTCGCATGATAAAGCATAGATACTTACCGGAACTTGCTGAGTTTGCTTTATCGAGATGCTGACAATCTGAGAAAGGGCTGCTTTATATAGAGAGCGATTAAATTTACCTTGAATTTTAGCAGCGCGGTAGCCTATGTTTACCATTTATTTTTCCTGATTAAAATTATAAACAAGTGACTCGCAGAATGAACTCGTAATTCGCAAATTACAGATTACGTTAGCGAGTCAGTGTTCGTTTTTAGCGTCCCGTAGAGAGCGTCTTTACGAATTACGAATTACGAATTATAGTATTGCATCTGGTGATATTCCCAAAGCTTGCCTTGGCGTGCGAGTAATTCTTGATATTTGCCCTGTTCTACTATCCGCCCCGCTTCCAAGACTACAACTTTATCTGCTTTTGCAATAGTAGAAAGACGGTGAGCGATCGCAATTACTGTTCTTCCCACAGATAGCTTTTCTAATGAATCTTGAATTAAGCGCTCGGATACAGAATCTAAGGCGCTAGTTGCTTCATCCAAAATCAAAATTTCTGGGTTCCGTAGTAGTGCCCGTGCGATCGCAATTCGCTGTCTTTGTCCTCCAGATAATCTAACACCCCGATCTCCTAATTGGGTATCAAAACCTTCGGGCATTTCTAAAATAAATTCCAGCGCATTCGCTAATTTAGCAGCTTCTTGAATTTGCTCATTAGTTGCTTGTGGAGTGCCATAAGCAATGTTTTGCCAAACATCAGTATTGAAGATAAATGTATCCTGACTTACAACAGCTATTTGACGACGTAGAGAGTTAATTTCAAATAGTCTTATATCAATTTCATCGATATAAACATTTCCCTCTGTAGCATTATAAAAGCGAGGAATTAAATCAGCAAGAGTTGTTTTACCAGCGCCAGAAGATCCAACTAGTGCAGTCATTTTTCCCTTTTCAATGGTCAGGGTAATGTTATGTAGCACTATATTCTGGTCATCGTAACCGAAATCTACGGATACTAAATTTATTGCCCTTTCTAAAGCTTGAAATTCCAATTTTCCATTTTGGAAATAATATTTATCGTCACTTTTCAGCAAATTTTTAATATTGTCTGCTGAACCATGTAGGGTACTGAGAAATGCTCGTGTGCCATTAATATCTTGAACAAATGGGATGAAGCGAAATAGCACAAAGAAAAATGTTAACAAAGAAGCAACTTGTAGCGTTCCATTACTAACCAAACTAGTGAATGCTAAAATAATCATTCCCACCAACACCGTAGTGGCTGCCCCTTCAGCAATTGGCTTCACAAGTGTCCAAGTGAATACAACTTTAGTTGTAGAACTTACTACCTTGTCGCTAGCTTTGTAGTAACGCTGGCGCTCAAATTCTTGAGTACCACAAGAATGAACAGTGCGAATGCCATTAATAAATTCTATGGCTGTTGATGTAAAGTTAGCATTGGCAGTTGTCATGCCAAAACTGGATTCTCTGACTCTGGCATTGAGATTAGATAAACCTACACCTAAAAGTGTAAATAGTAACGCTGAAATTATAGTTAGTTGCCATGATATCAAAAACATTGAGATTAAGTAGACAAGAGTTGTTATCCCTCTAGTTACTAAAAATGCTGCACCACTGAAACCCTGTCTAATTCTTTCGATTTCTGTGGTTATTGTGTTAATTAGTTCACCAGAACGAGTTTTGGCAAAGTAGCTTAACGATAAGGATTGTAACTGTTCAAAAATTTGCTTACGTAAGCGATCGCCAAAATGCAATTGAGATAATTCGGTATAAACTTGTCCAAAATAATTGAACCCAGAACGTAGCCAAGTAGTCAGTAAAATCAGCGATGATACGCGGTAAAGACGATTAATTGATGATGTATTAGCTCCTAATACCAAATTATCAAACCATTCTATTCCTGTTTGGACAGGTTGAGCATTTGGGCTAGTTAAACTTTGCAAAAAGGTGAGCAAGAAGCCAATACTTACCCCTTCAAAGGTTGCGGCTAAAATTGAAAATGTCAGAGCTAAAATTACTATTTTGCGAAAGTGTTTAAATTCTCGCAATATCAAATAGTTGTCTTGCCAAAAGCTAGAAGCTTTGAGCAGACTACGGAATTTTTGAGGAAGTTGAGAATTCATGGATTTTATAATAATAGTTTGGCAGGGTAGATAGACCGCTATAGATGCTACATCAGCAATTTGTGCGTTAATCTCAGTGCGGTAGATGAAATCATCAATTACCGCACAGATGAATTACAGTGTCTGGCTATCTAGATGTAACAGGTGAGATGCCTCTACTTCCCAAGAAGGTTTAATTTCGGGTAGTTTATTTAGCTGTACTGCATCTTCTAAAGTCCAACTATGAAATCCAGTCAAACTCATGTCACCGCGTAGCACGTTAAATAACTGGGGCAGATTGTTGAGATTGTATTTAACCATCCAACGCCCTAGCGGTGTGATATTATTGTGCGTGCAAAACTTCATTGCTTGAAAGAGTTTACCGCGTTCTCCAACCCGCCATTCACGACAAAAAAGCGATCCTGGTGAGTAAACTTGCATTAATGCCATCAAGCCCAGCATGACTGGACTTACTAATAGCAGCAATACTAAAGCAGCAATCCAATCAATTAATCGCTGCAATTGTCTCCAGGGTTGATTAGAAGGTTTATTGGCGGCAGGTATGCTTAGGAATATTGGTTTTTGAGCTTCTTGACACGCATCTGCCCAAAACCTCAGCAAAGCCTCACCCAGCTTTGGATCTATGCTTACCAAACTTACTGGAGAATGTTGTAAGCATTCTACTAGCGATCGCTTACTATTTAATGCAGGCAGATGTGGTTGTTTCACTCGCCCAAGCGGTTTTACCAACAACTTACCCCGCCGCCACTGGAGTGTGCAGTACCCACGATTATCTTGGTGTGACTGGGTTACATTATATAAACTCTCTAGAGTTGGAATTATTGAAGCTGTCATAATGTCTTTGGGTTTATACAGGAGTGAATTACTGAGGCGTTATCAAAGGCTATCAATGCCAAAGACCCAAATCCGAATCTTGTTGTCAGTCCAAAAAGTTGGAGATAATTGAGGGCAAAAATATATTATTGCTATTTGCCACTCAGCCAAGCACATATCGTCCAGAAGTTTGCTGGTGTAGAGGTTTACAAATCAACGTTACTATCAATATTCATGGGTAATCGGTATTTTCCGGTAACTACTGAAAGTAGAAATATGTAGAGGGAAATTACCCATAAATTTATATCTACGTTTAATTGCACTGAGGTGTTTATTGTATCGATAAATGTACCAAAACCAGTCTGCTATTGTCTTCTAGCCTTTGTGAAGGTGCTTTAATCTCTAGAATATAAGACTATTTAGAAATAGCGATCGCTCCCATAAATTCTTTATTTACTCTTTAAAGAGCCAGTGATTTCTCTGAAAAGCCATAAAGATCGCATAAATATACGAAAATTTTCCTGATAGCAATAAAATTAAATTTTGTTCATTAAAAAGTAGGGTAACACTGATGTGCTACCCTACTACGTGTTGCATTTAAACTAATTAGATCCCCGACTTCTCTAAGAAGTCGGGGATCTTGCATCTCGCGGTACTAGTTACTTTTCCACAGCTTGACGGAGAGCCAATTGCTGTTGTTTGATATAAGGTACGTAATTACTGCTATTTGATACCCCATTAGCCACAACCCCAATCAGGTTTAACTTACTTAGCATTGCTGTAGCCTGAGTCAACTGGCTTCGTGTCACAATACCAATGCTTGCCACCATGACCACACTACGACAAGATGATGCGGTAAGCATGGCATCCACCAAACCAAGAACTGGGGGAGCATCTATGAGTACCAAATCATAGTTTTCTTCAAAAGCTGCCATCAATTGCATCATTCGGGGAGAACTCAACAGATTAGCTGGATCAACAGGTTTGGGCCCAGCCGTCAAAATATCGATGTAGGAAGAACCTGAATATTGAAGACTAATTTGGTTGGGTAGACTTGCATCACTCGCCAATAAAGTTGAAAGCCCTTGTTCATTAGGAAGATTCAGTTGGTGGTGCAAACTGGGATCGCGTAAATTGGCATCAATTAGTAACACCCTCTTGTGTAAACGGGCAGCACTCATCGCTAAACCTAACGCCAAAGCTGACTTACCCTCATCTGGTAAAGCTGAGGTAATCATCAAAGATTTTAAGTTAGCAACAGTATTTAAAAGTTCAATGTTCTTGTAAATCAGATCCAGCGATTCCCAACGTGGTGGAGATTGCAATACTTGAATTGTCCAAGGGGCGAGAACTTCTGGCTTGCCAAAGGGCAATTTAATCATTGATTCTCTGGGTTTAGCTGGCGGTAATTTGGGGGTTGTTCCCAACAAAGGTAGAGCCATTTGCTTCTCTAACTCAGCAGTGGTATGAACTGCATCATCAGCCGAATCTCGAATAAAGGCAGCAATGCCTCCTAACATCAACCCAACCACAGCACCTAACAGCAAGTTCTGTTGAAGATTGGGGCCTAATTGTGCGCCTTTTTGAGGATCTTCTACTACTTCCCAATTAAAACCACCCTTGGAAAGTTCTTGCCGCAATTGCTGTTCTGCTCTTAAAAGTTGCTCTAATCTTTCACGACTAAATTGCAACTGCGGTAACATCCGATTGTAATAAGCCAAAAGAGGCGGGAAGCGTTTGATTTCTAAACGTAGCTCGTTTTCTTTCTGAGCTAAACTTTGATCGCGGGCAGTTAAAGCAACTATAGTTGTCTGCGTTTCTACTAACTGACCAGCGAGGCTAAGATCAATTTCACCGAGTTGTCCTCGTTCGAGAAGAGAGTCTCCAGAAGTGAAAGCACTAGCAGACTTTCCGCCTAAAGTTCTTCCTACTTCTTGTTGCAATAATTCCTTCTGTCCCTGAAGCTGTTCTTTGAGCTTTTGGACACTCGGAGTCTGATCTGTAAAGCGTAAGCGTTCTTGTGCTAGTGCCAATTCGCTTTTTTGGATTTCGTTTAGTAAGCCTTGATAGCGAGTAGACTGACTCAGGCGAGAAGCAACTAGAGCATTTTGAGGAGAACGGTTAAGTTGTTCTTCCAAAGATTTTTGGCGTGCTAAGGCTTCGCCATACTGAGCGCGAGTTGTCTGTCTTTCTTGAGAAATATTATTTAAAGCTGTCTCAATCGCTTTGGCCTGTGACTCTGGATCAATTAAGTTCTGATTTCTGCGAAATCTTTGTAAATTAGTCTCAGATGCGTTTACTTCTTCACTGGCTTTACTTAACTGTTCCCTAATAATTTGCAGACCTTTTTGTAACCGCGAAGTCTGCTGTTGTTTGTTATATTCCAGATAAACTTGTCGAATTGCACCGAGAACTTTTTGTGTCTTTTCTGGATCTCCAGCAGTGTATTCGACTTGAAAGATTTTTGTAGCAACATTATCTTCTTTACTTCTCAATTGAGTTAAGACTAAAGAAGCTTTAATTTCAGCCGTACTGATATCTGGATAATCAGACTGAAGTTTATCAACTGCTTTTTGGATAAGTCCAGAACTCTGCATCAAGTTAAGCTGAGTTGCAGTATCTATGACAATATTAGAGTCAGTAAACTGACTATCTACTCCTGCTGATTCTTTCTTACCTTGATAGTTAGATTCTACTAGCAGTTGCATTGAACTTTTATAAGTTGGTTTAGTTTTTAAAGTTACCATGCCTGCTATAGCAATAGAACTAATCAATACTGCTAAAAACCAAGGAAATCTTCGCACAAATACGGCAAATAATTGTCCGTAGCTGGGTTCAGTTTCAGAGGCTGGATTTATTTGAGGATTTAGGCTAGTTTGAACCACTTTTATTATCCTTGTCTTCAAGACTTACGCTAAGAGATACCCCGAAGACTACCTATTTTTCACAACCCGCCGAGAAGGAGAGAGAAATTAAATAGGTAATCTTATAGTGTCAAGAAATTCCGAAATCAAATGAATATTTGATGTCCGCCACAAGCTTGGTTAATAATTTGCTCAACTTTCCCAAAGAATGCATTCTCTGAGAAGTTTGCTACTGCATGATTACGGATGCGATCGTAATCCCAAGAGATGCCATTAGCTTCTTGTAACGCAATTTGTAGAGATTCGGGTGTTTGTCTTTTGAAAAAGACTCCTGTTTCACCTGGTATTTGAGTATCTAATACTCCACCAGCACCATAAGCAATGACTGGTGTACCGCTAGCATTAGCCTCTACTGGAACTAACCCGTAATCTTCTAAGGCTGCGACAATAATAGACTTGGCTTTGGAAAACAAGTCTTTGCGGACTCTATCACTTACGTGTCCCAAGAACACAATATTTTTTAATGCTTTAGATTTTAACCGTTCTAGTTCTGGCCCGTCACCTGATATTAATAAGTGCCATCCTAGCCAGTTAAAAGCTTCGACTATTATATCAAGGCGTTTATAGCTAATCATCCGGGCTGAAGCCAGATAATATTCATCTTTTATATCGGAAAAAACAAATTTACTAGTATCAATTGGATAGTTAACCATCATTGCCTTTTTGCCATAAATACTTTCAATACGGCGGGCAACAACACTAGAATTAGCAATATAAAGGTCAGGTTCCTGGGCATATTTCAGGTCTACCTTTCTCATTAATTGAAATACTTGCTCAATTAAAGGTGCAAAATATCTATAGTCTCCGTATTCTCTTAAATAGGTTGCTGTATCCCATAAGAAACGGGTGACGTTATGGCAAAAGCAAATGTGGCGAGCGTTGGGATTTTTTCGCACTGCTTTGGCGAAGCTGGTGCTACTGCTAATAATTAGATCGTAGTCTTGCAGATCCAAGGCGCGAAAGGCAGGAAAATATAGAGGAGCCATTGACCTGAAATACTTTGCTGCACCAGGGATTTTTTGTAAGAAGGTTGTGTTAACGATGCGATCGCCTAGATCAATAGTTTTTTGGCGATCGTACAGAGATGTGAAAATGTCTGCTTCAGGATAACGCTTACAAAGCAGTTCAAATACACGCTCTGCCCCACCTCGCTGGGTTAAATAATCGTGGACTAGAGCAATTTTCATGAATTTGACCTAAAGTTTCGATCGGGTTTGTTTCAACGCTCCCCAGCAAGTTAATATCAACAACTTTAGTGTCCCGCAGTATAGCTTCCTTTCCTCTCTCTTTACGAAATTCTGGCGACAAGTACGTTGATAGGGGCGTACCTCTGTACCATTGGTGTCAACTTAACGTGAAACCCTTGTCAAGGCATGATATTGAGTTCATTCACTTACCGTTACTGGACGTGTCACCCCACCCTAACCCTCCCCTTGTAAAGGGGAGGGAACTAGATTTGTTTTTCCCCCCTTTATAAGGGGGGATTAAGGGGGGTAAAACGCCTGTGAGATAAGCTTAAGTTGACACGTATGACAGATGTACAGCCCCTACAGCCAATTCATTTGTGGCGAATATTTTTGGAACCGATATTACCCAACTGCTACTAAGGTTTTTTCTGAGGCGAAATAAGTGTTTTGCTCAGTTCTTAGTTGATCGCAGAGTCTACCTTCAGGTAATTCTACATCCTCATAAGTGAGGACTTGATCCTTAGAAATATCCCGTTTCAGGCGACATCCTTCAGCTAAACCAATTGGTAGGAGATTTTGCTGTTGGACGATGGGGGAATTTTCACATTGTCCGTAGGTCATGTAGTAACCGATGCCATCTAGGGTTTCTCCTGCTTTCAGGTCGATTTTGGCGGTGGTGACAACATCTACTAATGGGCCTGCGAGTGGAGACATGACGGCATCACCGAAGAGGACTGCACGCGCTACGGACAAGGGAACTTCAAAATGACAGAGGTGATAAGGAGTATGGAAGCTGTAAAGTGGGCCTTCGCCTAATTTATATAAGTTGAGATAGTGGCGTTGCTTGGGGTCGTCGTGTGTGGCAAATACATATACGCCTGGGCCTGGTTTTGCTCCAACTACATAATCGACAATGCCGCCCAGTTCTTTGAGTTGTTCAACATCATATAAATGGGTCATTTCATCGACATAACCGTTGAAGTCATATCCCAACATTCCCCGCTTGGCGACTTTCATCCCTGTGGCATTAGCAACGATCGCTTGCTCAAAGGAAATTTTGGTTCCATCGGCGAAGCTAGCCACCATGTGGGGCTTTTGACCCCAACGTTTAGCAAATCCTTCCTGGGTGGTGGGATTGCGATAGGGGTCTTGGAGTCCTTTAATGTTACCGCACAATAAGGGAGTTAAACCAATGCTTTTTACAAAGCGGTAGAGGTTCATTTGCACCCCTGGCTGATCGCCATCACAGGCGCTAAGAATCACACCTGCTTTGTCAGCATAGACTTTCAGGATGGGGCCAATAGTGCCGTCAAGTTCGGCATTCATCATAATCACATGCTTGCGATGAGCGATCGCTTCCATGATGATGTGAGCGCCAAATTCCACTGCACCTGTGACTTCGATTATGGCCTCGATGCCCTCAGCCTGACACAGTAACTTAGCGTCTTCTGTGACTGCATACTTACCGTTTGCGATCGCATCTTCTAATTCGCTGACAGTTGCAACAACTTGAATATCTTCAATTCCGGCTTCCGAATAAGCTCGCTTGGCTGCATCAATCTGACGATTGGAGATAGCAACTAACTCCATTCCTGGCACGGAATTAACAATTTGGTTGGCAATTCCTCGACCCATAAAACCAGCACCAATCATTCCCACCTTGATAGGATTTCCTGCTGCTGCACGGGCTTGTAAGGCGCGATCGATAATAATCATGAACTAAACTCCTTTTTGGAACTGTTGGTTGTGATACAAATTCTCTATAAACTTGCACTTAATAATTGCTCACAGCTAAATATTAAGTACAATTTCATGGGAATTAAATTTACTTATAGCTACTAGCTGCTTGTTTGCTAGATGCTAACGAATTTATCATTGTGGAATTGGATAACATCAAAGTTGTAGCCCAATTCTAATTTATTTCCTTTGCACTCTACTCTGTGGGAAGCCGCAGAAGCATCTATGCGTTCTTGGCGGTTCGTTAAAAATAATTTCACGAACCATCTAATACCGCTAAAATTATTTAGAAGTATTACCAACAGTCATCATTCTCAACAAAGGCCAATTTAAATCTTTCTCAGATATTTCAGTCACAGCTAGAGGCCAATCAATGTTAAAGAAGGGGTCGTCATACCGTAAACCTCTCTCATACCCTGGCGTATAAAATTCACCTACTTGATATATGACTTCAGTCTCATCCGTCAGCGCTTGATAACCGTGAGCAAACATTTCTGGAACATACAAAGCGCGGCGGTTTTCTGGGGTAAGTTCTACACCAATGTGTGATAAAAAGGTGGGAGATTCAGGACGCATATCAATAATTACGTCATAGATTGCGCCTTTTGTGCAGCGAATTAACTTTGTTTCTGCTGCTGGCAGAATTTGATAGTGCATTCCCCGGATAGTGCCTTTTTTGTAATTAAAAGACAGATTACATTGGGCAACTGTAGGTTTTAATCCGTGTGCTTCAAATTCTTGAGCGCAGAAAGACCGAGCAAAAAAACCACGGTGGTCTGGCTTTTCTTCTAAGTCAATAATGAATGCGTCTTTGAGTGCGGTTTCGGTGAAAATCATGATGATTCCTTGAAGATGAATGTTGAGTACAAAAGGTTACTAAGTTGGAACTTTAACTGCATCAGATGCAGAGTGTAGCTCTATCCTGGGATAAGTATCATCCCAGTATTGGGTGCAGAGGTCTGGCCGTTCTGGAGGATTGGCGGTGTAACAAAAGAATAGTGTTGAGCGGTCTTCTGTGCGTATTGTACCGTGATGCAAAGCATTTTTTGTATCTACAATAATAACCGTACCTGCTGGCCCTGGGCAGGATTTCCAAGCTGATTTGGGGATGACTGATTTTACTTGTTCATCATCGATGCCCATATAGCCTGACTTCCAAAGTTTGTAGTAAAGACGAAAGTAATTCCAACTAAATAGGGAAGTTAAAGAACGAGGAATATATTCAAATGGCCCAGTTTTTTCTTCTACATTATTCAAGTAAATGAAGATTTTGATAATCCGACGGTCTTCTGCATCGCTATGCCATAGTAGCGTCCCAAACTGATGTTTATTCTTGAAATCTTTGCGTAAATGTACACCATGAAAAGCAATTGGAAGACCGATATAATTTTCGATGATGTTGAGTAGCCTTTTCTCTACCCCCCAGGCATAAAATTCTGGTAAACCTGTAACTGTGTAGATTTGTGGCAACCTTTCATCTAGATGGTCGTTGTTGGGCTGTTCCATCTGAGACAATTGATGGTACGCAGCTTTGAGCAGTTCGGGGCTAGAGTCTAACCCTAAATCTGCTAGCGTTGTGACGTGAACGCCATCTTTTTTGAGAGCATTAAGGATGTTGCAATCGCTTTCTGCCAAGGCTGGCAAATTTCTGCTATGCTGCCAACGAGCTAGGTAATATTTAAAGTCATCTGAAAGCGTAGCTATTTTGCGTTTAATAGCGTTAAGCATGGCGTAAATACCTTCTGTTTGTGAGATATATTTGTTAGTAAATTAGTAGCTTATGGCTTATAGTTCCGCACTTCTTCAGTAGAGATTTCACTTGATTCTGCTAACCCAAACTCTTTAGAAACCATCAAATCAAAAGCACACAAGCTGACTAAAGCTACAAATGGAACTACTGTTTTAATGGCAGACATCGGCCATCTTCTTAAAGCACCTAATAAAACTTTTAAGTTGACTTCTTTCCCGTTCTGCAAAAGCATCCGCCGACAAAACTGCTTAGAATATCCACTTTGCTCTAATTTCAAAATTACTTCGGGGATGTGTTTGTATTGCATTAACAGTGCTGATTTTGGTTCTTTCTGCCAATAACTCACACCCACAACACATTCTAAATAAGTCTCTTTCGTGACAATTACGCTACCATTAGCAGCACAATATCCAGCTAAATATGCTAAAGATATCCAGTTATTCTCAGCATCTTGCCAATCTTGGAGAGCGCGTTTTACTAAGTCAGTGCGATAGACTGTAGCAGTTAGAAAAATGACTGCACCGACACTTTTTGAAAAACAATATTCAAATATAGCTTTACCATCACCTTTACCATCTTCACTATCAACATCAAACCAGCGATTACCAACAATTTTTGGTGGATGAACTGGCTCACCAGTAATTTGGTTCCGGCCGGAAAAATTGAGAAACAATAATGATAAATCTTCGTGCTGTCTAAGTTTGTTAATTACATAAGCAACAGCTCTGTCTTGGATTGGGTCATCATCACCGATTGCCCAAACGTATTTTGTTGTTGCCGAATTTAGGCAATACATAATGTTTTTAATTACACCTAAATTCTTCAAGTTTTTATTTGATTTAAATGTAACTTTACTAAAGTTTGCTTGCCATTTTTGGATTATCTGTTGAGTATTATCTGTTGAACAATTATCAGATATTAAAATCTCACATTCATCTTCAAAACCTTTAATAGCTTGAGTCAACCAAGTAAGTTGTTTATCTAGAAGCTGGGCACGATTGAATGTAGGAATAGCAATAGTCAGCAATTTATTCATATTAAGCTAAAATCTGTAGTTAATAGCAGTTTAGTAATTAACAAGCTGCTGTTCAGTTTAAATTGCGGATTGGCAAGAAGACCTTTATAAAACTACGCCTTTTGATTACTTTTTATCTATTGTGTCTACTCACAAATGACAACAATAAATAGTAACAAAAGGCGTTTTTGGGTTATAATTAGTAATTACGATGCTATTAAAAGCTTATCCGGAGTAGGACAAGAATAAATTTTTACTTCAGGAATTGGCACAACAAACTGTCCGCCCCACTCGCTAATGAATGCCATTTGTTCCATAATTTCTTCCTTGAGGTTCCAAGGTAAAATTAGGACATAATCTGGTTTAGTTTCGCGGATTTTTTCTGGCTCAAAGATAGGAATATGTGTCCCAGGTAAAAATAAGTCTTGCTTATAGGGATTACAATCTACTGTGTAATCGATAAAATCTTTGCCAATTCCACAGTAATTAAGTAATGTGTTGCCTTTAGCTGGTGCGCCATAACCAACGATTGATTTCCCTTCTGCTTTTGCACTCAGAAGGAAACTTAAAAGTTTGTGCTTTGTTTCTTTAACTTTTTCGCCAAATGTAATATAAGTCTCTATCTGATGCAGCCCAGCAGCAATTTCTTTTGCTTTTAGATGGCTAACTCGGTCGCTGATGGCGGGGTTATCAGCATTGTCATGTTTGGCATAAATTCTCAAGGAACCGCCATGAGTTGATAATTCTTCTACATCAAAAAGCTGTAAATTGTGCGCTGCAAAAATCTTTTCGATAGTGAGGAATGAGAAGTAAGAAAAATGCTCGTGATAAATCGTATCAAATTGGTTTTGTTGAATCAGTTGCAAAATGTGAGGAAACTCCATCGTCAAAATACCGTTGGGTTTGAGGATGAGTTTCATCCCAGCGATGAAGTCATTTAAATCTGGTACATGAGCTAAAACATTATTACCTATCAAAAGGTCAGCTAGTTTTCCTTCCATCACTAGTTCTTTGGCAGTTTCAACACCAAAAAACTTGTTGATACTAGGAATGCCTCTTCCTTGAGCTATCCTGGCTATGTTGGCGGCTGGTTCTATTCCCAAAACTGGGATTCCCTTTTCTAGAAAATATTGCAGTAGATAGCCATCATTACTAGCAATCTCAATCACTTGAGTATTACAATTAAAGCCAAATTTATCCACCATCATATCGGTGTAGGCTTTGGCATGTTTTAGCCAGCTTACTGAGTAGGAAGAAAAATAAGCATAGTCACTAAAAATATGATCTGGCGTTTCAAATTGTTCTAATTGAACTAAAAGAGTATCTTCAGAAACATAGGCGTGGAGGGGATAAAACTTTTCGGCATTATTTAGCTGTTCTGCTGTTAAATAAGCATTGGCTAAAGGGGACATTCCTAAATCAATAAATGTTTGGTGTAGAGGTTGACCACTAAAACGACATTTTGCATTTGTCATAAATTTCCTCTCCTGGGTAAAAATGATTTAATGGAAGAATTCAGAAGTCAGAATTCAGGAGTCAGAATCATATCATGTCCGGCAAATTACTTGTGATATGTCATTGCGAGTGCAACGAAGTGGAAGGAAGCAATCGCGAGGCTTTTGGGATTGCTTCACTTCGTTCGCAATGACAATTATTTAACCGGACATGATATCAATTCAGTCGGGGATTCAGACTGGCGCAGGATTGATGACCACCAAATCTACGATTTGGTGGGGGTTTTAAACCCGGTTATTCATCCGCTTTTTCGGTCAGAATTCATGCTGAATTCTGACTCCTGACTCCTGAATTCTGTTCGATAAATTCGAACCAATAATATTTGATTCGGGAATTAGATTATTGATTTGCTACCACTAGGCTAATCTAACTACTTTTTATTCCAAAAGAAATCTTTGTCAATTTGTTCGGTACGAATTAGATACTCTAGCTGTTTTAAACGGGTAAATCCTCTAAACAAGAAAGTATCTTCAGCCATATCTATTTGACTGAATAAATCAAATAGTTGCTGGGCACCAAGTCGAGCGTTCCAATCACATTTAAATCCGGGAAGGATTGTGTTGATTTTCTCGAAGGATACCCGATAGCTGCGGTTATCTGAGCCGTTTTCACCAAAGGATAGTTTACAATCTGGGAAAATATCAGCAATAACTTCCGCGATTTCTTTGACACGATAGTTATTTTCTGTATCTCCCACATTAAAGATTTGGTTATGTACAATGTCTCGTGGTGCTTCTAAAGTGCAGACTATTGCTTTGCAAATATCCAGTGCGTGGACTAATGGCCGCCAAGGTGTACCATCACTGGTCATTTTGATTTGCTTGCTAGTCCATGCCAACCCTGCTAAGTTGTTTAAAACAATATCAAAGCGCATTCTGGGAGAAGCACCAAAAGCTGTTGCATTCCGCATAAAGGTGGGAGAGAAGTCATCATCCGCAAGTGGTCTGACATCTCTTTCTACGAGAGTTTTGCATTCTGCATAAGCTGTTTGGGGATTAACTGGGGATTCTTCTGTGACATCATCGGCGGTAGCAACGCCGTAGACGCTGCATGAAGACATATACACAAAACGACGCACACCCATAGTCTTGGCTAGATTAGCGAGACGAACTGAACCTACATGATTAATTTCGTAGGTAATATTCGGTGCTAATTGTCCGGCTGGGTCATTTGAGAGTTCCGCCATGTGAACTATTGCTTCAATACCTTCCAAATCGTCAGGGGTAATGTTGCGGATATCTTTGTTAAGGGTTTTAGGTGTTACCCCATTAGCGTTGTATAGCCAGCCAACTTTATAGAAACCAGTATCTAGACCGATAACTTCATGTCCCCGTTCGATTAACAGAGGCGGTAATAATGAACCAAGATAGCCTTCTGTTCCAGTTACTAATATTTTCATTGTGGTTAATACCTTTGTATTGATGAGTTAAATTCTTTGTTTAGTGAAGATACACAGATATGCCCCATACTCCTCTTCTGTCATTCTCCCTAGATAAAAAGATGTAATCCTTGTCAGGCGTTAGTCTCAATATCCATCATATTAGACAATAAACTCACAAAACCAATTCCAAACAAGGTTTTAAAAGTTGCCTTCGACTTTTATTTTCGGAGAGTAATAGTAAGAGGGCTATGGTTCAGTTAGCCTTGTAAAGTTGGAAAAGAATTCTTCTTTTCTCTGTGTTCTCTGCGCCTCTGTGGTTAAAAAGTAATTTCTTGAACCATAAAACGCAGAGAGAAAAGCAAGGATTTTATTTTATGATTTACTTTGACAGAGGCAATCTTTAAAGTGCAAGCAACTATGCTATCTATGCAGTTACTACATTATCTAGATGCGAGAGTTGGGGAATTTCTGCCACCAGTGCTTTGCCAATTTCTAGAGAAGACGTAGCCGCAGGAGAAGGAGCATTGCAAACATGGATGGAGTTTTGACCAGAAACAATCAAAAAGTCGTCTACAAGTTTGCCATCGTTCATTAAGGCTTGAGCGCGGACTCCTGCATGGGTGGGAACTAAGTCTTCTGCTTGGACTTCGGGAATTAGTTTTTGCAAACTTCTGGTAAAGGCTGCTTTACTAAAGGAGCGAATAATTTCTTGGATGCCTTCATCAGCGTGTTTGGCTGCCAATTTCCAGAAACCAGGATAAGTGATGACCTCAAGAAAATCCCGGAAATCAAAGTCGGTTTTTTTGTAACCTTCACGTTTGAGTGACAGAACTGCGTTTGGCCCTGCATGGACGCTACCATCAATCATTCGGGTAAAGTGGACACCCAAGAAGGGGAAATCTGGATTGGGAACTGGGTAAATTAGTGTTTTAACCAGATAGCGTTTTTCTGGGGTGAGTTCGTAGTATTCTCCCCGGAATGGGACGATTTTGGCTTGGGGTTCAACTTTACCTAGTCTGGCGGTGCGATCGCTATGCAATCCTGTACAATTAATTACAAAGCGGGTTTCAAAGTTACCTTTATTTGTTTGCAGTACCTGATTGTTACCACTAGGGGAGATTTTCAGAACTTTTGTATTGAGACGCAAATCCCCACCCTGGTCTTGAATTAGCTGGGCATACTTCAAACAAACTTGCTTGTAATTAACAATGCCAGTTGAGAATACCCGAAGTCCACCTACGCATTTTACGTGAGGTTCAATTTCCCTGACTTCTTCGGGGCTGATTCTCTTAACTTCTATGCCATTGTCTAGTCCGCGTTGGTAAAGATTTTCTAGACGTGGTAGTTCTTGTTCTTCGGTTGCAACAATCACTTTACCACAAACTTCATGCTCTATTCCATGCTCTTGGCAAAATTCTACCATAGAGCGAGAACCATCACGGCAAAATTTAGCTTTGAAACTCCCTGGTTTGTAGTAAATACCAGAATGAATTACTCCACTATTATTGCCGGTTTGGTGAAATGCCCATTGACTCTCTTTTTCTAGTACTAAAATACGCGCGTTTGGATAGTGTTTTCCTAAAGCTAATGCTGTAGAAAGTCCAACTATTCCCCCGCCTATAATCGTAAAATCATACATCATAAATTAGTAGTATTGCACTTAAAATTACAGTAAATCTATAAAGTTATTTGGGATTGGGTACTGGGTACTGGGTAAGAAAATATGAATAAGATTTGGTTTGGATGCGAATCTTCATTCAAATCTTCCCAATCCCTAGTCCCCAGTCCCTAGTCCCCTTACCATACCTTCCAAGGAGCTTGGTTACTTTTCCATAGCTCCTCTAAGTAGTTTTTATCGCGCAAAGTATCCATTGGTTGCCAAAAACCATTATGCCTAAAAGCAGATAGCTGTTCCATATCAGCTAGCTTTTCTAATGGCTCTTGCTCCCATACTGTAGAGTCATCAGCAATCAAATTGATTGCTTCTGGTTCTAACACAAAATAACCGCCATTAATCCAAGCTCCATCGCCTTCGGGTTTTTCTCGAAAGCTGGTAATTTTAGTTTGCTCATTTCCCAAAGAAATGGCTCCGAAACGTCCGGCTGGTTGAACGGCTGTGAGTGTTCCTAATGTATTTTGTTCTTTATGAAATTTCACTAGTTCGGTGATATTAATATTACTTACACCATCACCATAAGTAAAGCAAAAAGTCTCACTACCAAGATGTTCTCTGATTCGCTTTAAGCGTCCACCTGTCATGGTATTATCACCCGTATTTACTAAGGTAACACGCCAGGGTTCTGCATAACCAGAATGCACATTCATCTGATTAAATCGCATATCAAAGGTAACATCTGACATGTGCAAGAAGTAGTTAGCAAAATACTCCTTAATCATGTAACCTTTGTAACCACAACAAATAATGAAGTCATTAATGCCGTGAGCGGAGTAAGTCTTCATTATGTGCCAGAGAATTGGCTTACCACCAATCTCAACCATCGGCTTGGGCCTAATACTAGTTTCTTCACTAAGACGTGTACCAAGCCCTCCAGCCAAAATCACCGCTTTCATGCAATTACCTCAGAGATTCGTAGGTATTTTATTATTTGACTTTTTCGATATAAAGAGGATGCACCTAGAATGAGAAAAATTGATTTATAATTTCTTTTCTCCGTCAATAATGTAACTGTAATTTTACCCAAAATTATAAAGGAAAGATAAATTAACATCTTTTCTATATAAAAGCTCTATGAATATCTATAAACTGGAAAATCATACCATTTCAATTGACGATTGCAACATATTTTTGGGTAAAGATGTGATGAATCGCGTCTCTACAAATGGTTTATTTGTTACATTGTTTTTTTTAATTGGTATCATATCATGTCCGGTTAAATAATTGTCATTGCGAACGAAGAGAAGCAATCCCAAAAGCCTTGCG
>NZ_JAYGHE010000028.1:69860-83716 GCF_034931145.1 Nostoc sp. UHCC 0252
ATTATAAGTAATTTGCCGGACACGATATCAATTATTTAATTAAATAAAAAAATGCTGCTAAAAAAATAACTAGGATTAGCTTGTGCTAACCCTAGTCAGGCTTGGTTTATTCACTCAAAACTAATAATATGTAAGTAATAAAACTTACTTTATTTTTAGTTGGTTTTATCTAGATTACTTGAGCTTTGAAATAAAGGATCGCATTTGTTTTCTACGACGACACATAAGTTGCTGAGTGCTTGCTGATAATTGTCCATATCATCTTGCTCAAGAAACATTTTGGCAGATGCCTGTACATCTTCGATCGCTTTCGTTTGGTTGTTCTTAGATTCACTACCACCATATTGTGCTAGCTCATAACGAACCATACCTCGTTTGAGATACGCTTTTGCTAGTTTGGGGCTAATTGCTAATGCTTGGTTAAGATCGGCGATCGCTAGTTTATATTGTTGTTCATAATTGCTGCTATATTGGGCAATTTGATAATAAACAACGCCTCGCTGAAAGTAAGCTTCTGCTTTGGATATATTCAGCTTTATCGCCAGAGTAAAATCTGTTATGGCTTTTTTGTAATCTTGTTGAGATTCACCGCTATATTTAGCCATTTGGGTGCGGACAATCCCCCGTCTGATATGAGCTTCAACTTCATTCTTATCCAGATCGAGCGCCCGATTGTAGTCTGCGATCGCTAGGTGATACTCTGTATCAGGATCGTTGCTATATTCGCCAAGCATATAGCGGGCATTACCCCGATTCACCAAAGCTTTGATTTGATTGGGATTGATTCTGAGAGCTTGGCTATAATCTGCAACTGCTCCTTCGTAGTCTTTCAGGTTATAGCGGGCATTGCCACGATTTACAACTGCTCTAGCATGTGTAGGTTCTTGCTCAATTGCTTCGGTAAAACTGGCAATTGCTCTTTCATAGTCTCGGTCTTTGTAAGCAGTATAACCCTGTTGATAGTAATCAGCGAAGCTGAGTTTGTTAACTGTCTGACGAGACTTTAATGTTTGTTGAGTGTAAGCATTTTGGGAAACTAACGGCTGAGTAAATTTAATCATTACGTCCGCATATCCCAATAAACCAAAACCCAGTAAGCAACAAATAACCGGGTACAATTTTGACTTTTTGGAACGTTTATAAGATGAACCGCTTGGGGTCATTACTGGCTGCCAGTAATTAGCTAAGTGCGGTGACATACTTCGCTGTGGAAAATGCGGTGTTTGAGTGTAGCGCTTTTTCGCTTTGATTCGAGGTTGGAGATGTTCTCTAGCTTCTATAGCCCGATGTGATGGGAAGGGGTCGCGTCCGCCTAAGCGCACGGTACGTTCACACCACGGACAACTACGCATGTGGTTGTTGTAGCGATGCTGAGGATTTGTAGTACAGGTAATTAGGGAATCTTCAGCTTCCGCAATTGCTGAGAGCCAAGTCTGGGCGCTGGGGCGCAATTGTGGGTTGCTGTGACCCTCTTCAAAACAACGGACAAATAATTCTTGTAGGCTGGGATGAAGAATTTCCCAAGGGGGTGCAATGGGGGTAGGTAGGTAGGGTACGTACCGCTTTTGGCTGTAAGTAAAATGACCCGATGCAATACGGGCTTCGTAGGGCGGTGGTTCAATAGCGCCTTGAAAAATCCCCGAAAATGGGTGAGTGCCTTCCATTAAAAGTTGGAATACCAGCACTGCTAACCCAAATAAATCGTGAGAAATTTCGCGATCGTGTTGGGCAAAAGTTTTATTCTGTAGTTCTGGTGGCGTAAACTCTGGTTTCCCGACTGGGCAGCGATAAACAACATTGCTGTTGGGGTCGAGTACTTGGAAAGAGTCTGTATCTATCAAAGTCACCAGCGCAGTATCACTGACAAGGATATTTGACTCGTTCACATCACCTATACAATATCCACTAGCGTGCAAAGCTGCAAAAGCTGCCGCTAAGTTACGAGCCGTGCGGAGCAGGTACTGATAGTTGAATAGGGGACAGTGTTGGCGACGGGTTCTGGGGTTGTAAAAGTCGATGATTGGACGCATCCCCTCAATCCGTGGCATCAAAAAGCCCAGGATGGGATTTTTGCCATCTGCTGCCCGTAATAAATCCTCTGGCCAAGCGATAGAGATATGCCCCAAACTAGCCGTAGGGTTTTCTGGCGGGTTGGCAAGCATCGCCTGTAATTTATCAGCATGGGCTGTAGTTGGCTTGTGATAAATCTTTGCCACCAAGTTATTATCGGATGGCACTGCATAAACACAAGCTTCACCGCCACGCCCCAAGCTGACATTGAGGCTGAGGATTTCTTTTCTAGGGGAACAACGTAGTACCTGCATAATGAAATTACCGCTAACGGAAGTTATTTAAGATGTGAAACCTGTAAATCGATTGCTCATGAGTTGTTGAATGCAGCTATAATGAGTGTCAAATCATCATCAGTGCGTTGTGTAATTCGGTCTGAGCGTAAAAACTTTACTAGCTGCTCCTTTGCTTCTGTCTTATCTTCGGTACTGGCTACAAATTCAAATAACGGAAAAAAGAAAGGTTTGTGAGGTTCACCAACAACCATATTTAAAGCTAGCATTTGTAGTCCGTCGGTGATGATACCAACATTAACTATCTCTGTACGCCATAATCTGATCTGCGCTGTATCTAAGGCTGTAGGCGAAGTTAAAAATGTGGTTTCGTTAATGTATTCGCCGCTATCAGGTATAGTCAGTGCCACAAGGTTGCCCGTGCTATCTTTTGCCACTGCTAAACCATCGCCTATTTGCACTACAGCTACAACTTCTGGTGTGGCAACCATCATAATTAAGGTAGTTGCTAAATCTTGAAGTTGTTTGTCACAAGTAGCCGCTTCCGCCTCCACAGCTTTTTTGGCGGCTAATATGGCATCATTTAAGAGCGATCGCACGTAAGCATCATCACTCAAAATTGTTCGGGTGATTCCCTTGCTAGAAATGTTTTCTATTGCTGTCTCCACAGCAATCATCGCTCCCACTTTCCCCAGGCTAGCAGAACCCGCCCCATCTGCTGCGGCCGCCACTAAAACATTATCTGATAATATTTGCCAGTGATGAGCATCCTGACATAACTGCTTGTTTTTTAAGTGACTTGTACCACATACAGATGCAGCCACTATCCGCCATTGAGCAATCTGTTTTGATATATTCATAGATTTTTTTTCAACAGCTAGCTGCGTCAACATCAAGCTGTGATTTTTAATTAAACAGTCCCCCAACCAATCGGCGGTAGTGCCACCTGTTCGTCTACTTGCGAGTGAGAAACAGCTGACATACTAGTTGACAGCCAGACAAACATCTCGATAAAATTCAGTCCTTTGAGCTTCAAAGGTGTACGCACAGTTATTTGATTTAAACGCGTCATATTCGCATTTTCTACACCCACTGTAAAAAAAGCTACGCGCTTATTTGCTTCATCTCCCTGTAAGCGTTGAGATGCTTGCTCTACCACATTCTCTAACTCGCCTTGCGGTTCACCATCAGTAATCATGAATACCCAAGGACGATAGTAAGCAATCCCATTGGTGCGATACTGAGATTTTCGCTCTTGAATTATGTCCAAAGCTTTATGAATTCCAGCACCCATTGTAGTCAACCCCTGTGCTGTTAAAATTGGTGGATTGAATTGATCGGCAGTCACAAAGTCTTGTACTACATTGACATTACTATCAAAAGTGACGATCGCCACTTCTACCCGTCTAGCAGCTAAGGAATTTTTGACTAATTCATCCTTTAGACTGAGTAAACCTTGATTCAAAGCTTCAATGGGATCTCCTTGCATCGAGCCAGACGTGTCTAGTAAAAGTACACAAGGACAACGCGGTTCTGGGTTCTCAGCAAATTCTACGACTTCATCAAGTCTTAATGTATCGTGCATAACTTTTTGTGTTATGTTAAAGTTCAAAGCTTTATTTCCCTTTTGTCAGAGTATATAATTTCAATCGCCGATGCGACTACAGACAGAATATAGTACCTAGTGGTAGATGCTCTAATCTTTATTAAACAAATTATTTTCATGAAGTTCTCTATATATTTAAGAAGAACTTGAGTAGATTTTAGTTTAGCAAAAAATAGTTTATCAAAACTCAGCCTTACCTGTTGTAATGTATCTACCAAAAATTTATATCCATTAAACCTACAGTACAATAAATACGTAGACTTTCCTCTATAACTTTTTAAAGATTTTATGTAGAAGAATTCTTCCTTTACAGAAACATTATTAACCATAATTAAAATCGTTAACTCTAGAAGTATACCAGTGTAACTGCGTGAACGGGGGATCAAATTTTCCCCTTTAAATGAGTGGGCAGAAATAAACATCATTGTTAAAGTCTTAAAGAATATTCGTCAAGAGTTGGTAAAATCCAGCATTAACCAATATGTAATGATAATTTAGCTATGGTAAATGCTGATCTTTACTCATCCCCATTTATTTAGTTATTCTTTGAGAGAAGTTAAGTAAAAACTTACCAAATGTAACAAATAAGTTATAAAACTTATATTTTTTAAAATATATACATCCATTAAAAGGAATAACTTGTGTGTAGATAAATATTACAGATACTTCATCGCTGATATTTTCAATCTACAAATGTTCGGTTGTTGATTCCGCAAAAAAACTTGAAAAATATGAATAACTCAGGTGCATTCACCAAACTACGTCCTTTAAGTTTGTTAAGACAGTTATCCAATTGCTTTGATAGTACTTGTTTACAAGCATTAAGTAACTCAATTTGTTGGTCAATTTACTTAGAACAGGGCAAAATAACTTACGCAACCCATTCAGTAGAACCTTTTGATCGACTAGAACGCCATTTGCGCCGCCTCAGCCACCAAATTCCTCTGCTTACTAACGAGGTTCGTGTTCAAGTCCGTCTGATGTTTGAACCTGACTCCCATACTCAGTTAATCGAAGATGACAGCAACTCTAGAAACCACCCTCCTGAGTATCAGGCAATATCCTGGCTTGTTAGTCAGCAACATCTACATTCTACACAAGCAGCAGTACTGATTCAAGAATTAGTTAAAGAGGTGATTGAATCATTTTTGCTCATCAGAGAAGGTACTTATGAATTAACAGAACCTATCGATAGAATGCCAAGAATTTGTCGGCTAGATGTCGAAAAAATTCTAGAACGTTGCCAACTAAGGTTGCAAAATTGGCAGGCTTTTGTTCCACAAATTTCTTCTCCATATCAACGTCCATATCTGTTGATGAACAGCAAAATTGAGGAAAAAGATTTACCAAAACTTCAGCCAGATTTAACTGATTGGATGAAGGGTTTCAGCCTGTGTCATCTAGCGACAATTTTAAATCAAGATGAAATCCAACTAGCTCACACTTTATACCCTTACATACTTAAAGGCGCGATCGTTTTGCATGAACCCGATCCACCTTATGATAAATTACCAAAGATATTTGAAGAGCAATCGCCTTTGGCAAAATTGATTACAGAGAAAGTTGATATCAAGCAAGAGCTAAATACTACCGTCAACTCTTACCCAAATATTTTTGAGAAAAATATAGCTCCTGTTCCACAATTACCACGGATTTATGAACCTCCAAAAGAAAATTTTCAGGAACCAACAATATCAAATAACATAAATCCTGATTCTCAAAGAGTAACGGCTGCTACTGTCACGGCACAAAAAGTTCACAAAATTGTTTCTGTTGATGATAGCCCGACAATTCTTAAAGAAATTAGTTATTTCTTAGAAAATGAAAATTTTTCTGTAGTGACGATTAACGATCCAGTAAAAGCTGTTTTGTCAATTATAAGGCATAAACCAGATTTAATTCTGTTGGATTTAAACATGCTAGGAATTGATGGTTATGAGTTGTGCCGGATTATACGAAATAATTCAATATTTCAAAAGACTCCAATCATTTTTGTTACTGGGAGTAAAGGAATTGTAGATAAAGTAAAAGCGAAATTGGTCGGAGCATCGGGTTATCTAACTAAACCGTTTACTCGCGCCGAATTACTGAAAATAATATTCATGCATTTAACTTAGTTTATTTAACTATAGCGATTCCCAATTACGTGAGGTACAGATAATATTTTGAAACGCAAAGGGACGCGAAGTAAAGCGCAGAGGTACGCAGAGATTTGTACCTCAGCAGACTAGGAAACGCTATAAACCTTTTACTAAACAGTAATTACTAAATACACTCGAATCTCTTGTAAAGTGAGAAAGGTAATTCGTAATTAAAAGAGTCAGTACATGGCTACTAATTTAGAAATTGACGAAAACTTAATTAAGGAAGCTCTCGAACTTGGTGGTCATCCAACTAAGGATGCGGTTGTTGAAGAGGCATTACGAGAGTATGTGCAACGTCGAAAACAACTGAAAATTCTGGAGCTATTTGGCATGATTGAATATGACGATGATTATGACTACAAGCAACAGCGTCGGATACTTCAGTCTGGTCTTTAGCTCTCAGAGGATGTTTTAAAAGCCCTGGCGACTAGAAGTCGCGGCTACACAGACAAAACCCACCTCCGTGGGTTAAAAAAACCTGATTTTCCATGTTCAATTGTTTGTAGTAGGTTACTTCCTCGCACACATAAATCGTAGAAAATTCCAATATTTGGGATTGTTCAGATAAGATCAAAACACTTGTAGAGACGGCGATTTATCGCGTCTCGAAAACCCAAAATTTTTGCCAGTAGCCCTTAACTAAACCATATTGGATTAGGTGGAACAGAGTGATCTGCATTCACAAGCAGCTACATAATTTTTAATCTAGAAGTGTCGCGGCTTACTAGAAGCGATCGCACAAAATGTAAAAATAAAGTAAAAAAGCGATACTGTTGCGCCAGTCTAACGTAGTAGGATTGTTCAAGTAAAAGGGTACGCCTAGCAGGATGAGTAGCCATCGATCGCTTCTTGCACCCTAAAATAAGAACAAAAGACGATTCCTAAAACAAGCACACTCCATGCGTATTTCTCTAAATTGGCTGCGCGAACTAGTAGAGATAAAACTTAGTCCAGAAGAATTAGCCGAAACCTTGACAATGGCGGGGTTTGAGGTAGAAGATATTGAAGATCGCCGCACTTGGGCAAATGGCGTGGTTGTAGGGAAAGTGCTTGAGCGTCAACCCCACCCCAACGCTGATAAATTAAGTGTTTGCCAAGTCGATATCGGTGCAGGTGAAACTTTAAATATTGTCTGTGGCGCTGCCAATGTGAAGGCAAATATCTATGTGCCGGTAGCAACTACGGGTACTTACTTACCCAACATCGATTTAAAAATTAAACCTGCAAAACTCCGTGGTGTCCCTTCTCAGGGCATGATTTGTTCTTTAAAAGAACTCGGTTTGCCCACCGATGTAGACGGAATTCATATTTTTACCCAGGAAAATTTGCCATTGGGTAGTGATGTGCGGCCGTTGTTGGGTTTAGATGATGTAATTTTAGACTTAACGGCAACTGCTAATCGCGCTGATGCTCTGAGTATGGTAGGCGTAGCAAGGGAAGTTGCAGCTTTAACTGGTGGAAAGTTGAGTATTCCTGAACCTGGCGAAGTTTCTATTAGTAAAAGTTCGGGAAATTTAGCTTTAAAAATTGCCGATACCCAAGCTTGTCCTGCATACATCGGTACGGTAATTGAACAGGTGAAAATTGCTCCATCTCCCGAATGGTTGCAACAGCGTTTGCGGGCGGCTGGGGTACGTCCTATCAGTAATGTTGTGGATATTACTAACTACGTTTTATTGGAATGGGGACAACCATTACACGCCTTTGACTGCGATCGCTTAAAATCAGTTGCAAGTAGCGAAAATTTAACCATCGGTGTCCGCTTCGCCAATGCTGGAGAATCCCTCAAAACCCTAGATGGGCAAACTCGCACCCTCTCAACCCAAAATTTGTTAATTACCGCTAACGACAAACCTGTTGCATTGGCGGGAGTCATGGGTGGAGAAGAAACGGAAGTCCATGAAGGGACTCAAAGCCTAGTTTTAGAAGCAGCTTTATTTGATTCTGTGGCAATTCGCCGTTCTTCCCGCAGTGCAGGGTTAAGAAGTGAGGCTTCTGGCAGATATGAACGGGGAGTTAACAGTGCTGAGTTGGAAATAGCTAATCGTCGCGCTTTATCCTTAATTAGTGAATTGGCTAGTGGAATTCTTGTCCAGCAGGAAATTGCCGACACCCGCCCCGATCCTTCTACCTGGAGTCGTTCGATCGCACTGCGCTTAGATCGAGTTAATCAAATATTAGGGCCAATCGATTTAGGAGAAGACACAGGTGAACTTCAAGGACAAGATGTTGAACGCATCCTAACTGCATTAGGATGTAAGTTGACTTCTTCAGGTGAAGATAGCAATCAACCTACATGGTCAGTTTCCGTCCCACCCTATCGTTACCGCGACTTAGAGCGAGAAATCGATTTAATTGAAGAAATCGCCCGTCTCTATGGTTACAACAGATTCTGTGATACCTTACCAGAAAGAGCCGAAGGTGGTTATCTGTCTTTAGATGAGGAACTGATTCGCAAGTTACGAGCTTTCCTCCGGGCTGAAGGGTTGACAGAATTAATTCATTATTCTTTAGTCAAACCAGGAGAAGACAGACAGATAGTACTGTCAAACCCCTTATTTGCCGAATATTCAGCGCTACGAAACGATTTGTTATCTGGGTTGATTGATGCCTTTCAATACAATTTAGAACAGGGTAATGGGGCGCTGAACGGCTTTGAAATCGGAAAAATTTTCTGGCGAGAAGAAGACGGTTTGCAAGAAACAGAAGCCTTAGCTGGGATTATAGGAGGCGATCGCACCATTGGCAAATGGTCAAAAAGTGGACGCGAAGAACCCATCACTTGGTTTGAAGCCAAAGGCATTTTAGAAAGTGTATTTCGGCAACTTACCTTACAGGTAGAATTCCAACCCGATTGCCGAGATCATCGTTTACATCCAGGACGCACCGCTTCTTTGTGGATTCGGGGTAACAGACTGGGTATTTTTGGACAACTCCATCCCCAACTGCGGCGAGAAAAAGGTTTACCAGATTCCGTTTATGTTTTCCAGTTGGATTTAGATGTGCTTTTAGAATCTTTAGGACAAGATGAAGTTCTTGTGCCAATATTCCAGCCCTATTCTACCTATCCAGCTAGCGATCGCGACATCGCCTTTTTCGCACCCGTGAAAATCTCAGTTTCCGAAATTGAAAAAGTAATTACCAAAGCGGGTAAAGATTTGCTCGAATCTGTGGAATTATTTGATGAATATCGCGGCGAAAATGTCCCCGAAGGACAGAGGAGTTTAGCATTCCGCTTAATTTATCGAGCTAGCGATCGCACTCTTACTGAGGCTGAAGTTGAACCAGTCCACAATAAAGTCCGCGAAGCCTTGGTGGAAAAATTTGGCGTGAACTTGAGAAGTTAGGAGTAAATACGGGAAAAGGTTACAGGTTAAAGGTGACAGGGTACAGCAAAGAAAAACTATTCCCTGTAACCTTTACCCTGTAACCTATAAACTGAGATTTTAAATTTTTAATTGATTAACCATGCCTAAATATGTACTCTGGGGAACTTACTGCGAAGACGTTCTTGAAAAACGCGCCCCCCACCGTGAAGCTCATTTAGACGGATTAGCAAAACAAAAAGAATCTGGTGTGCTGATTACTATTGGCCCTACCAAAGATGTCACGAAAGTTTTTGGAATTTACGAAGCCGAAGACGAAGCCACTGTGCGCCAGTTGATCGAAAACGATCCCTACTGGAAAAATGGCATCTGGACTGAATATTCTGTCAAAGAATGGATTCAGGCTTTATAAATTGGGCATAGGGCATAGGGTATTGATTATAATTCTCCTTCCTATTCCCAATTCCCCATTCCCTATTCCCAATTCCCCATTCCCCATTCCCAATTTATGAAAATTTGGCAGGTTGATTTTTATCGTCGTCCTTCACAAGATGCATCGGGACAAATTTTATGGGAGTTGTTAATTTGTGATGCAACTCGCAGCTTTGAGTACGAAGCTACCTGTCTTCAGTCAGCAGCAAATTCGAGTTGGGTTGCAGATCAACTTGAGTTAGCGGCTAGTGAAAAATTGCCAGATGTGATTCAGGTGTTTCGTCCGCAGTCTCTAAGCTTAATTGAGGCGGCGGGACGCAATTTAAGCATAAATGTCGAACCTACCCGCCACACTTTGGCACTGAAGCAGTGGTTACAAGAAAAGCAATATCCCTCAACGCTGGATAAACCACCCCCAGTACCATTACCAGAGAACCTTTGGGGAGAACAATGGCGATTTGCGACTCTGGCTGCTAGTGATGTGGAAACCAGTTTTAGCGATCGCCCCATTCCCATTTTGCACATCCCAGAACATCTCAAACCCATCAATTTGGGTTTAGCGTCAACAGTGCCTGTCCCTGGTGTAGTAATTTATGGTGGACGGCAATCGATGCGCCTAGCACGCTGGTTACAGCAGGCCCGTCCCGTAGGCTTTAATTATATATCTGGCGCACCAGACGGCTTAATATTAGAAGCTGGCTTAGTAGATAGGTGGATTGTTGCCACTTTTGAAGATCCAGAAGTTACAACAGCAGCCCAAACATTTGAACAACGAAAAAAGCAAAGCCGAGGATTGCATTTTTTGTTAGTGCAACCAGATGATTCTGGGATGACTTATAGCGGCTTTTGGTTATTGCAGTCAGAAGATTATCCCTCTTCTGTCACTCTCCGGGAGGGCGATCGCTAGAAGTCTGATGAGGCAATCAATACAAGCTATACTATTAGAAAATAATATTAAACCGTTACCCCCCTTCCCAATTGGGCCGTAACCTTCTTTTTTAGCCGCAATATTGCCATAATCAAGAAAAGTGGTGTCTCCGACACACAGCACTACATCGTATTCTGCAACAGTTTCCGCCGTCATTTGGCAGTGCGGTTCTATCACCCTTGAAAATTCCACTTTTGGATTAGCAAAAACTCATAGGCTCTCTTGAGTACAGTTCCACTGCTGAAAATTTCCGACAGTGCTTTGCCAAATCCCAAACTTAGAGCATAACCTATCGACATTGCACGCTCATTCAATCGGCGGTAAGCGAAGCCATGCCGTCAGGCTTATCGCCTAGCTCACAAGTCGCAAAATTTTTCTCCCACCAGTCCAACATTGCTTGTCACCTTTAGCACCGAATTTTAATTACTGTACCGTATATGCGGCGCTGTTTTTTAAAGCCTTTGCCAGTAAGCATTTCAAGACTTAACGGGAAAAGTCAGATCCATTATAAACATCTTTCTTCACAGAAAAGTTGACAAAAGCTAAATATTGTGTATTTCCTATAGTAAGACCCGGAAGCATCACCAAGTCAGCAAATGGAAGAATGGATCACACAGGAACTAGAAAGAACCGAATTAGGTGACGCGAGAAGAACCAAACGGTTAATCAAAATATTTGCTTGTTCTCGTCGTCCTGGGTCAGATTTTCTAATTCGAGCCACTCAAAATCGCTGTCTGGCTGACAATGAGCAGCATTTATGGTCAACTTTGGAGTCTGTTGAGTCTGTTGGCACAATAACAGTGGAGGTGAAACGCTCTGCTACTCAACTGCCAAGAACAGCCACCTTGACGATTCGTCGTACCACAATTACCATTGCACCACCGCAAAATCGCCCCAAAACAGAACTTCTAGCTCCGGTGAGATTGCAGGCTATTTTAGTCACAGAAGTTGACCCACCACCAGAGATTGAGCCGATTACCTGGTTACTGCTGACTACCTTAGAGATTACCTGTCTGGAAGATGTTCAGCTGTATGTGCGATGGTATAGTTATCGCTGGTTGATTGAACGTTATCACTATGTTTTAAAAAGTGGCTGTGGCATTGAGAAATTACAACTCGAAACCGCCCACAGAATCGAGATGGCTTTGGCTACCTACAGCATCGTTGCTTGGCGTTTGCTGTGGCTAACTTACTTAGCTCGTTTCCAGCCTGATGCTAGTTGTGAACTAGTTTTAGCAACTCATGAGTGGCAAGTCCTCTGTACCACTATTCATCATCAACTTTATCCTCATACTACACCACCCACTCTTACTCAAGTGGTTAATTGGATTGCTCGACTCGGTGGGTTTTTTCGTCGCAAAAGCGATGGCTCTCCTGGCGTAAAAGTTCTCTGGCGTGGACCCTTGTCGATTACATGATCTGGTTGAAGGTTGGCTGCTTTCCCAGTCTTTCAATAGTTAATTATTTCTCTAAGTAAGTCGTCAGTTTGTCGGCGGTTTTTACTCTTCCATTTCCTATTTTTAGTTTTTTACACTGAGGTAGACGTGAGAAAATGATCCGAATTTGCGATTCTGTTCATTCTCATAGGCATTTTTTCCACTCACTGGTGATTTTTCCGTCTATCCTCCTCCACATAACTGCTTACTTTTGTCAAACTTCCTATTAAGAAAGATGTTTATAATGGATAGCTTCAAAAGGGGGGGTTAGGGGGGATCAAGAAATATTTGATACTTCTCAGACATCCTCTAAACCATGCCACTGCTTTCACTTGAAAAGAACTCTTTTCTTCGATATGCTCCCTTTCTTTGGAAGAAAGTCATAGTAGCTCACCTAAAAAAAGGAGAACCGAAATCTAAGTCCTCCCTTTTAAGGAATAGTTAGAAGTATATAAGATTATTTCATACATCAATAGTATACTTTTAAAACGCTTTTTCAGTCTTGTTAATTGCAATGAATTTGAAATTAACAATGTGGAAAAACCTTAACCTAAATTTGTACTAACTTTAACTCAATCTTTGCCTACGCTGTATCCCCTAGTAAGAAGATTGTGTAGCAACTGTAATAAAATACTGTATGTCCATCGGGTTTTAGAAGTATCACTACCATTAACCCAGAGCTTGAAGTCAAACTGGAGGTTCTTACAAGTTGCTGTTTACTGCATTAAGGATGGGAGATTTATGAAACTGCAATTGATCCAATTCCATATAACTCTGAGCCAAATTGACTGGAGCGTAGACCCATGAGAAGCATAGATGCTGCTTGCACAGCATAAACCATCTGTCTACGTCGACAGTATGAAATTTGGATATTTTCTGTGGAATTTTCTTCACTATTCTTGAGGAGTACAAATGCTTGAGGCTATCGCTGTTGCTTGGTTATTATTGTTTTTTGGTGATTTTCTATCTACATTTCTTTACCACTTACCCGAGCATGTTTTTGGTAGCCTTCATTTAAAAACGCACCACTCCTGGAAAAAAGACTTCCGCCACTACGCTATTTTGACTTTTAATCCCCAGGTTCTTTTAGATGGTATCTTAGGAGCTTTGCCTTATGTACTCATAGCAGTAGTCTTGTGGTCTTTCTCTCCCATTGGCGTTATTTCTGGACTACTGCTTGGTCAGTTTCATGTATGGTGGAGACACATAAGTGTACTAGGTTGGCAAACTCCAAAGCCTGTAAATATTTTATGCCAAATTTTATTTATTACTACTCCTGAGAGACACTGGTTACATCATCACAAAACTAATTTAGGTTTCGGTGATATTTTCACCTTCTTTGAACAACCGGCACAAATGTGGTTGCGCTGGCTTCGGTTACTCAGAATTCGTTTTCGCTACTCTCGGATTTAACTGAAGCTATCGCTGAACTCAATGCTTTTTGAAAGTACCAAAAAAAGCTGCGATCGCAGCTTTTTTGGTACGCTATTTATATTTTATTGAAAATATATAGGATTTACGCGCTGCACAAATTAATCATGGTATGCATTTACGAAAAATAGGTTGTTTCAAGCTTTTATTAATGGTTCTTCAGTACCTAGTATGCTAAATTAATAGTTAAAATGCCAGTTAAGTAAACTTCTAATTTTGAAATTATCAAAATTGCTAAAGCCAAAAGCAA
>NZ_JAYGHE010000029.1:0-22474 GCF_034931145.1 Nostoc sp. UHCC 0252
AAGTGGCGTATTTAACGACCCGCTTCACCAGGCGCTAGTAAACTCTCGAACTCACAAAAGCATAAAAGGTTTCATAATCACTCTTCACAATGGATACTGAATTAATTTGCCAAAGGGCAGATGAAATCCAGGTGAAATTGCAGATGTTTTTGTAAGATCAGAGCTTCATGGTTGATTTCCCTGGAGCAATGCGAATTTTACTGGTGGAAGATGAAGCAGATTTGGGACTGGCAATCAAGCAAGTCTTAATTAGTGAAAGATATGTCGTGGATTGGGTAACAGATGGTACTCAAGCATGGCTGTGCCTGGAAAGCCAATGGACAGACTACACAGTTGCTATTGTTGATTGGCTGCTGCCCGAAATGTCGGGATTACAGTTATGTCAAAAGCTCAGACTACACCAAAATCCCTTACCAGTGCTGATGCTCACAGCTTTGGGTCAGCCGGAAAATCGCGTGGCGGGGTTGGATGCGGGTGCGGATGATTATTTAGTCAAACCGTTTGTGATGGAAGAATTGCTGGCACGGTTGCGGGCCCTTCAGAGGCGATCGCCTCAACTACAACCATCCACCTTGACTGTTGCAGGTTTTACTCTGGATACAGCAAACAATGTCCTACGAGTAAATTCAGATGGATCTACGCCCCTAGTCATTCCCTTAACCACCAAAGAATTTCAGATGCTCATGTATTTGATGCAGAATCCCAATCGCATCATTCCCGGTAGTAAATTGCGTCAACAACTTTGGGACATGGATGAAGAACCGATTAGTAATGTAGTTGCGGCGCAAATGCGCTTACTACGTCGCAAGTTAGCAAATCATGGCTGTCCCTGCCCGATTGAAACCGTTCCAGGTGCTGGCTATCGTTTTAACTCTCAAGTTGATTCTCGGCTATGAATAGCTACTCTCTTTTTCGGCGCAGTCGTCTACGGTTAGCCCTTTGGTATGCCGGAGTCATGGGCGTGATTTTGAGTGTTTCTGGCTTGGGGATGTATCGCGCAATGGTACAGACAAACTGGGCAGCAATGGAGCGCGAAATTGAATCAATTGCTGGAACTTTACACGATAGCGTTGAACCACTGTTACCGCCTTCCGAAGAACCGACTGCTGTGCTGCAACAAATTTTTCCTGATCTTTGTGTAAGTGGACAACCTTGTAAGGCTACCCCAACGCTGATTCAACGGCACACCATCGGCATCAGCGATCGCACCACATATTATATTCGGCTGTTCAATCATCAAGGGAAACTCCTGGCTTTTTCACCCAACCAACCGCTATCTCTGCCGCCAACTCTCAACCGCACTTCATGGCAAACCTTTCGCACGGCTAACGGCATTCGCTATCACCAATTCACCACGATTTTGCATAGCGCCAATACCCATCATCTAGCTAATGAAGCAAATGTAGAATCATCCTGGGGCTATTTGCAAATTGGCCGCACTTTAGAACATTTTGATGCGGAAATCAGGCGGATTCAATGGATTATGGCGATTGGTTTGCCTATTGCTCTGAGCTTGGTTGCTACTTCCAGTTGGTGGCTTTCAGGATTAGCAATGCAGCCGATTTACCAGTCCTATCAGCAACAGCAACAATTTACCGCTAATGCTGCCCATGAATTGCGATCGCCCCTGGCTAGCCTGTTGGCGACTGTGGAAGCTATTCTCCGCATACCGCAATCAAATCAACAAGATATGCAAATAATGCTTCATACTATTGAGCGACAGGGGCGAAGGTTGAGCCATTTGATTGCAGACTTACTCTTGTTAACCAGTCTGGAGCAAAATTCACATGAGCAAAATTTAGGGGCAAAACCTTTTCAGCCCTGTTGCTTAAATGATTTGGTGAGCGATTTGACCGAAGAATTTTTAGAACTGGCTACTGCTGCTGATATTAACTTAAGCTGCCAAATTCCCACTTGCGAGATTTATACTCTAGGTAATGAATCGCAACTTTACCGTTTAGTGTCAAATTTAATTGCCAATGCCATCCAGTACACACCCAGAGGGGGATATGTAACTGTTAGCTTAGTCAAGAGTGATTACACTGCGGTCATTGCGGTGAAAGATACGGGGATTGGGATTGGGCTTGCTGATCAAAAGCGAATTTTTGATCGCTTTTACCGTGTTGACGGCGACCGCTCTCGTAAAACCGGAGGCACAGGTTTAGGGCTAGCGATAGCTGTGGCGATCGCCCAAAAACATCAAGCGATTCTAAAAGTCGAAAGTCAGGTGGAAAAAGGTAGTATTTTTACGCTAGAGATGAAAGTTTTATCTTCTAAATATATAGAAAATTGATCACACATTAACTTCCGAAATTGCGATTTTTACTAGTCCTTCACATTTAACATTTGTCTCTTGACAAGCGCATGGCCAGATTGAACATCAAACCAGTGAATATCTTCAGGAGGTAATGTCAGTGTAATATCTTCAGCACTCCAATTTTGGTCTGTTGGTAACAAAGCACGTACTGTAATAGCTCCAGTTTGTGAACCCTCAACCCTGACACTGAGCAAATAGTGCATACCCAAGTTTTCTACTAGATACACTCGCCCTTGGATAGTTTGGGTATCACCTGGTTGGGCAATGCGAACATTTTCTGGGCGGATACCTAGCACAATCTGGGGTGGTACAGTTGGGATATTTGGCAGAGGTACTTGAAAGTCCCCTAGTATTGCGTATCGTTCTTTGCAAGGAAGAGTTAGCAAATTCATCTGAGGACTACCAACAAATCCAGCCACAAATAAATTAGCTGGATGATTATAGATGATTTCGGGTGGGTCAAGTTGCTGAACATAGCCATCGTTGAGCAAAGCTACTTTCGTGGAAAGTGTCATTGCTTCTGTTTGGTCATGGGTAACATAAACCACAGGGACTTTTTGATCTGCAAAAATTTGTTTGAGGTCGGCTCGAACTCGTTCGCGCAACAGCGCATCCAAGTTACTTAAGGGTTCATCTAGCAGATACACATCGGCATTACGCACCAAAGCACGACCAACCGCAACTCGTTGGCGTTGACCTCCAGACATTTCGCCAGGCTTGCGGTTCATTAAATCTGCTAATCCTAAAATTTCTGCGACTTCTGCCACTCGCTGTTTAATTTCTGTAGGTGGTACTTTTTTCAGCTTGAGTCCAGAAGCGAGGTTGTCGTACACTGTCATGTGCGGATACAGGGCATAACTTTGAAATACCATTGCGATGTTGCGATCGCCTGCTGACTTATAGGTGACATCCACCTCGTTAATCTTAATCTGACCGCGAGTCGGTTCTTCAAGACCTGCAATCATCCGTAAAACAGTGGATTTGCCACAGCCAGAAGGGCCAAGTAAAGTCAGAAACTCATTGTTATCTACTGTTAAGCTAACGTCTTTGACCGGGACGACTTTGGAAGTATAAGTTTTATTTAAATTTTTGAGTTCGAGTTTAGCCATTTTTTTATCCTTTAACAGCACCAGCAGTCAGACCTTGGACAATCCGGCGCTGGAAAAACAAAACTAGTAAAACCAGAGGTAACGTTCCTACAACAGTAGCAGCAGCGATCGCACCATAGGGAATTTCAAATACTGTCGCACCACCCAACTGAGCAGCAGCAACGGGAATCGTCTTCATCTCTTCACGAGTCATAAATGTTAGAGCGAAGATAAACTCGTTCCAGGCAAAAATAAAGGTGAGAATTCCAGTAGTTACTAAGGCGGGAAGGGTCATAGGCAACACGATTTGCCACAGTAGTTGAAAGGTGTTGTAACCATCGACTCTAGCAGAATCTTCTAAATCTTTAGGTAATTGTTGGAAAAAGCTTCTGAGTACTAAAATTGTTAGAGGTAAATTGATAGCAGTGTAGGGTATAATCAGCGCCAGATAGTTGTTGCCTAATCTAAGGGCTTGGATAATTTCTAACAGTCCCAGAAACAACAGAATTCCCGGAAATAAAGTCACCATCAGAACGCTAGCGAGGATAGCTCGTTCACCCCAAGGGCGTAACCGTGCCAGCGCATAAGCAGCAGGTGCGCCTATCGCTAAAGCTAAAGCTGTAGAAGTAATGGACACAAAGGCGCTGTTGAAGATGTAGCGCCAAAATGGACGACGAGTGAATAATTCAATGTAATGACTAAAAGTGAATCGCGTGGGGAAATAAACAGTAGGAACGGCAGCAATATCTTCGTTAACTTTAAACGAGGTCAGCAATTGCCATAAGGCTGGCGCTAGGCTGAATAACATTACAAATGCAACCGCTATTAGCAGCAGGATTTTTTTCAGAGAAAACCTAGTTTTTGCTGTCGATTGTGGAGTTGAACTCATAGTTAAATAACTCCTGATGTTTTGGCACGGGATTTATTAAGCAAGAAACTAGCGATCGCCACCGCAGCAATTAATATTAAAAATGTCACTACTACTAGCGCTGCTCCATAACCAAAATCTAAGTAGCGCATCACCGTAGAATAGATATATAGCGACACCACTTCAGTTGCACCACCAGGGCCACCCCCGGTCATCACAGCAATCAAGTCGAAAATCCCAAAAGCTTGAGCAAATCGAAATAGGACTGCAATTAAGATTTGTGGCAACAGCAGTGGCAGAGTAATATTACGGAAGCTTTGCCAAGGATTTGCCCCATCGACAGAGTAGGCTTCGTAGAGGTCTGCTGATATCGACTGCAAGCCAGCCAACAGCAGAATACTGATAAAGGGTGTAGTTTTCCAAACATCAGCAAAGATTGCTGCACCCATCGCCAGAGTAGGATCTCCTAACCAGTTAATTCCAGTTGTAATCAGCCCTAACCGCCGCAGAATATCGTTTACAACCCCAAACTGGTCGTTAAAAATCCAAGCCCATGCCAGACCAATCAGAGCAGTAGGCAAAGCCCAAGGTAGAATGGCTATTGTCCGCACTATGCCCCTTCCAAAAAACGCCTGATTGAGAACTAGGGCAATCAAGAGTCCTAGCAGTAGTTCTGAAAGCACGGATGCTGTCGTGAAAACGGCCGTCGCCGAGAAACTCTGCCAGAAACGACCGTCCCCTGCCATCCGCACATAATTTTCTAAACCAGAGAATACGGGTTGTAGTTCCGTTCCCAAATTCCTAGTAAATACACTTAACCAGAATGCTCGTAAAATCGGGTAGGCAAATACAAACAACAACAGCAATAATGCTGGTGTTAGTAAAATCCAAGCAGTCCGTTGTTCTCGGCTTCGGAGTGTATGCATATTAGTCATTAGTCATTAGTCATTGGTCATTTGTCATTGGTCATTCGGGACTGGTTATTAATTCTTCTCCCCCTGCTCCCTGCTCCCCTGCTCCCTGCCCCCTGCTCCCTACCCCCTGCCCCCTGCCCCCAACAGTCGGCGTGTTTCATTAGCAGCAGCTTGCATTGCTCTTTCTGGATTTGTCCGACCGGATAGGGCAGCGCTGAGATAACGCTGTAAGATATCTGAGGTTTGGGCATATTGCGCGACTGGCGATCGCAAAACTGCATTGTCCACAACTTCCAGTAATTGCGGATAGTGGGGATATTTGGCAACAATCTCTGGGTCTGTGAATAAATCCCGGCGACTTGGTACATAGCCTGCACTCAAAATGAATCGGCGCTGTGCCTCCCGACTGGTAAAGTACTGAATTGCTTTCCAAGCTTCTTCGGGATGTTTAGAAGATTTAGAAATCCCTATACCCCAGCCTCCTAAACAAGCTGCACTAGTTTTACCAGGAGCATGAACCATCGGTTTAATTGCAATTTTGCCTCGGATTGGCGAATTTTTTTCTTGGGCTAAAGGCCATGCATAAGGCCAACTGCGTAAAAAGGCTACTTGACCACTTTGGAATAAACGCCGGGTGTCTTCTTCCTGGTAGGTTGTTACCCCAGGAGGAGAAACGCCTTGGCTGACGGTACTACGCAAAAACTCAATTGCTTGTAATGTTTCTGGGCTATCCAGCCCAACCTCCAACGTTTCGGGCTTAACCCAGAAGCCACCAAAGCCATTAAGGACTTCCACAAACATTGCCACGAGCCCTTCATATTGCCGCCCCTGCCAAACGTAGCCCCAATTAACCTTGTCTTTCTTCTGCAAGACTTGGGAAATTCGCATTAAATCCTCAAAGGTTTCTGGCGGTTTCAATCCTGCTTCTTTGATTAAATCTTCCCGGTAGTAGAGCATTCCTACGTCAGAACGCACGGGAACGCGGTACAACTTGTTCTGGTAACGTCCGCCTTCTACATCCTTGGGTGAAAATACTGCCAACTCTTGCTTGGAAATGCGATCGTCTAGGGGTAACAACCATCCAGCAGCAGCAAACTTGGGTGTCCAGATAACATCCATATTCACCAAGTCATAAGGGGATTCACCTAAGATAAAAGATGAGGTATACAGGTCTTCGAGCAAATTTGTGGCATTCGGCCCCTCAACTAAATTAATCCGAATGCCTGGGTTTTCAGCCTCAAAGTCTCTAATCAAACCCTGTTTCCAAGGTTGGGCATCAGGGGCAGTAATCAACATACTGAGGGTAACTGGTCGCTGCGAGAGTGCTACCCAATTGAACAATATGATACTTAACAGAATTGTCAGAAAAATCCCTATATGCAAAAAACTTTGTTTTTGGATGAATTTTTGCAACTTGTTTATTGGATTTTGGTACAACATTATCAATGTAGCGATCGCTAGTGGTAATAATTATATAATTATCTTTGAACGTAACCGCGTTCACAGCCTGTTTACGAGGCTTAACTATTCCTAATACTTATTATTGTTTCCGCTTTTCTTCCTAGATTATACTAGCAATCTGCAAAACAAGCTTTTCATAAGTAGGAGCGTTGATGAGTTTACCAGTTAAAGAAATTGTCTTAGCGCCAGGGGAAGGTAATCATCTAACTACTGGTAATAGCGAAATAACATTTAAGGTCGTTGGTGCTGATACTCATGGTCATTTAGGATTGTTTGAAAACTTAATACAACCCGGTGGAACTGCTCCAGTACTGCATATTCATCGACAAATGGAAGAAATGTTTTACGTTCTGGAAGGAGAAGTAGAAATTCAAGTTGGCAATCAAATAGTACAGGGGCAACCGGGGGCATTTGTTTTGGTTCCACGCAATACGCCTCATACATTTGCTAATCGAGGAACTCAGGCTGCAAAATTATTAATCATGTTTTGTCCAGCAGGAGAACGCGAAAAGTATTTTGAAGGGTTAGCCGAACTGCTCAAGGATGGTCAAAAACCAGACAAGAAAGCTCTTGTAGAATTGATGGCGAAATTTGATCAGGAGCCAGTAGAGATTTAATTATTAATAGTGTTGTGTTAAGTAGGTAAACATAATTAATTACACAATGTCATTGCGAATGCAGCGAAGCGAAATGAAGCAATCGCAAGGGCTGGGATTGCTATCTCTACGAGACGCTCCGCGAACGCTTCGCTCTCAATGACTGTAATTAATTTTGCGTAGTTACTTATGCCTGATACCATTTCTCTGTGAAGCTGCTCTAAATCTCTTAATTTCTTATTTCTTGGCGTACTTGGCGCTCTTGGCGGTTCGTTCTTTATTTCTTACACTTATAGGCGCATCTTCATACAGAATTGGTATGAGTTACTTATGCCTGGTTCAGGTATTAACCTTATTATGCAAAACCTTCCCTCTCCGACTCGGAGAGGGACAAACTTTAACTTTAGTTCAAGGCAGGGAGAGAGAGAGGTTGGTCGAACTCAGGTTTTATTAATCAAGAAACTCAAACAAAAAATAGAAAGACTTCGTGGTAGTTCTGATATAGATAGCAAAACATCATCAAAACTACCATCAATTGCTCTCCTCAAAAAGCCAGAACTCTAATCGCTAAAACTTTGCGTTTTGAGCAATTGGTAGCGGTCAATAAATAAAGTTATTCCCGTTGCAACTAAAGTCACTGCAACTAACCCAGCTAGGGCAGTCAGAGTAAGTGCATCGGGGGAAGTTATCGGCTGGGCCCGCAATGCTTGCCAAGTGAATAGGGACATCAGCATAGCATACGCAAAACTAGCAATCCACATTAGAGCCGTCTGTGTGCGCTGTTCTAGGTGTGACAAAACTGAAGTAATGAACCAGCTTACTAATGGTAAAGCTTGCACGGCATGGATACCCAGTAAATGAGGAAGTCGTATGTCACCCCCCTGAGTACTTAAATAAAGTATGGGGATACCAGGGCCACCGTCTTTGACTCCCACGCTATGAGCGCCAATATGTAATACTGGCTGACTTGCCGCCAATGCCGAATTCTGTTCAGGTGTAGGTAGAGTCATGAAAAAGCCCAAGCCCATACCAATAAAGGTTAAGAAAAGCGAAAACCGTAATGCGATCGCTAAAACAGGGTTATCCAAGCGTTCTAACAGTAATAAAATAGCTGTAACCAAAGTTGCTGCCCAAAGGAAAAGCAGGGCAATTTCCATAAATTTCCAGAGGGCTTCATCTTCAGGAGTACTAAAGTTGAAGTGACTAGTTGTACCTCGTATTACCTGAACTATAATGACTATTATTTGTACAACTAATGCAAAAGCTGTGACATTTGCAGCCAAACTAGCAAGTCGCTGATGTTGTTTGAACAAACCCAACAGCCATACAAAAGTGAATGAATACACTGAAGTTGAAAACGCAAACTTACAGGGTTTGAGCCAAGCGGGTGCGCCAGTAATAACACGCTCATCAATCAGCAGTCCTGGCAACATTAACAGCAATAGCACAAAAGTGAAAACACCAACGAAGGTCATCGGCGCATTCATTCTCCAAAATTTTTTGAGACTTTGCTGAAGATTAAGTCTCTGTGAGTAGAAATTAAAAAGAGACATGAGGAGTTAGCTCCCTTCATATTAAAAGGCTAAATTCAAAGACTAGTAAATCTCGGTGTATTTTATTTATCTCATCTAAATTTATAGACTGAAATAAATATTCCAAAAGCGTGAAAATGTAAATACAGTTTTTTAAGAGGTACAAAACCTATATTTCAAAGCCTTGCGTAAATTCTGTTTTCCTTCTGAATTCTGACTCCTGAATTCAAAATTTTGCTGTATTATATCGTGTCCGGCAAATTACTTATGATATGTCATTGCGAGTGCAACGAAGTGGAATGAAGCAATCGCAAGGCTTTTGGGATTGCTTCTCTTCGTTCGCAATGACAATTATTTAACCGGACATGATATTAGTAGTTGATAGAAAACAGCTAGTAATAACACCATAATTGCTTTTGTGAAATTGTAAAAACTATTCTTTGGTAGATTCTAATTTCATCCTTATGCAAGACAACTATTTGTTTTAATGGTGCTTATTTGCTCAATTAACATCAGGGAATTGTATCCAAGCTGATGTCACCTTTTCACACACCCTCTTGACAAATGTGCAATTACCTCAACCTTTAACTGATGCCATTATCAAAATAAATCAACCACTGTTGGCTTAGTCACTTTCCCCATAGCGTTGCGCGGTAATTCTTCAACTATCAAAATTTGGGTTGGCACTTTATAAACAGCTAATCGCTCTTTTGCCCAACTCCTAAAAGCTTCTAATGTCAAAGGTTGTAACCCTTGCAATACTAATGCAGCACAAACTCGTTCACCCCACTCTATATCTGCAACCCCAACCACTGCACATTCTAGAATATCTGGATGCGATCGCAATACTTCTTCAATTTCCAAAGCTGAAACTTTATATCCTCCGGTTTTAATGATATCCACACTCATCCGTCCCAGAATACGGTAGTTGCCATTTTCAACTACTGCGGTATCTCCAGTACAAAACCAGCCATCTTGGAAGGCTTTGGCGGTTGCTTCGGGGTTTTGCCAATATTCTAGAAACACTCCGGGCCCTTTCACTTGGATTTCTCCTGGTGTTCCTGTTGGGACTAAATCTCCGTTTTCATCTACTAATCTTACTTCGACTTCAGGCAGAGGCTTTCCTACATATCCAGCCAATCTTTCACCGTGTAAAGGGTTTGATAGCGCCATACCAATTTCCGTCATCCCATATCGCTCAAGGAGAAAATGGCCGCTAATACTTTGCCATTTTTCTAAAACTTGAACAGGTAATGCTGCCGAGCCGGAAACCATCAGACGCATCTTAGCACAGCCTTCTGACATACTTTTTTGGTGTTCTTTAGAGGCATTTTCCCAAGCAGTAATTAGCTTTACATAAATTGTTGGTACTGCCATAAATAAGGTTAAGTTACCGTCACAAATTCGCCTCCAAACGGTTTCGGTATCAAACTTGCTCAACAGATGACACTCCGCCCCAGCCCATAAAGCACAAGTCAGGACGTTAATAATTCCATGAATATGATGTAGTGGAAGTATATGTAAAATGCGTTCGCTAGATGTCCATTCCCAAGCGGTATTTAAGCTAGTCACTTGCGCTTGAATATTTTGATGGGTTGTAACCACACCCTTCGGTTTACCTGTTGTACCGCTAGTGTAGAGAATTAAAGCGCGTCTAGTGATATCTACCTCTGGAAGACGAGCAATATTAGATGGGAGGGTTTCTGAGGTAAGGATAAATCTTAAATTTAGTGATTCGGCGAGCGATGCCTGCGGCGGTAAACTACGCAGCATACCCTCAAAATTAGGATGAGCAACAATAATCGATGCTCCAGAATTGGTAATTACATACTCCAATTCTGGGCGTGGATGGGAAACACACAGAGGTACAGCTATGCCACCAGCACGCCAAATCCCCCATTGGGTGGCTACATACTCAAACCCAGGCGGGACGAGAAAGGCGACTCGCTCCTCTTGTAAATCTTCTCTGTTCTGAAGAAGACTTGTTGCTATTTGACTGGAAGTGTGGAGCAAATCTCGATAAGTAAATGCTCCATCCGTTGTAGCAATGGCTATTTTCTGGTTGTGTTCTTCAGCACGGATAATCAGTGGGAGATTCACGTTTATTTACCGATTTAGGGTTGATTCAGTCAACTTCAGCGAATAGAATTTGCGGCTATACAAACAAAGTCCACCTTTCCTGCGGAACGCTACGCGAACGTGGACTAATACAAAATCAAAGATTCTTAACCCACGAAGGTGGGTTTTGTCTGTGTAGACGCGGTTTCTAACCGCCCTTTTAACGTTAAGTTGACACTTACTTACGTAAATGAGAACCGCTATATATAGTAATCCTATTTGCTTTCCACCGACAGGCTCAGATCCCCGACTTCTTGAAGAAGTCGGGGATCTTTTTATTGGTAACTTGATACTACAACCAACGTTGTTTTTTGACATAAGCAATACTACAAATCACAATTAATACCATCACGCAGATCACAGCAGGATAAGCCCAAGGTTGCTCTAGTTCCGGCATATATTTGAAGTTCATCCCATAGAAACCAGACATGAAAGTAATTGGTAAGAATACGGTCGATAGGATAGTCAGACGATTAATTCGTTCGCCTGTTTTACTAGCAATATTATCACGCTGAATTTCCATTAGTTCTGACATCCAAGCTCTCAAAGCTTGATATTCTTGCCATAATTTATCAACTTGATGAACCAATTCTTCTTTGAATAGTTCTTTTACCGGCTGGGTGATCCATTGGAAATCTTCGGAATCCATAATAGTCATAAGTGACTTAATGCTTTGAAAATTACGCCGTCCTGAACGAGTCGATTGCCTCATAGCGGCAATTCTTTGGTACGTTGATTCATCACCAGAATTATCTAAAACTTCGTCTTCTAAATCATCAAGTTTTCTAGAAATATAGTCAAATACAGTATGGTAATTATTCAAAATTTCTTTAAAAATCAGATAGAATAGGTAGTCAACTCCCCATTTTTTAATATCAAGAGGGCGCTTTTGCAAATTATTAGCTAGAATGCTTAAAACTTTCAGTTCAGTGATTTCAAATGTAATGATAAAATTATTTCCAACCACAATATTGCCACGTGCAACTTCAAATTCATTGTTTTTTGTTTGAGCAGTTAGAATTTCATAGCTATCAAATAAACAATCTTCTACGTCTTCATCAATTCCTAAAGGGGAATGGTTGAAAATCATATTAACGCGAGATGGATCGAGTTCAAAGTGCTTGGTAATTTTGGCAGTTCCAGTGCGATCGCGGAACTGAATACAGCGCAACCAAATATTGTGAGAAGTATCAATCTTTTTCAGTACTGTATCGACATCTCTATGGGTAAATATTTCCAGATTATCTGGATAAAAAGTGAGGAGAATTAGCATAGGGATCATCATACAATTAAATGACGGTATTGAGTCATCGCTCAGTTTTTTTCCGTTTTCCCCGATTTAGGACGAGAATTTTTTGCTGGTGCTGACTTATTTTGCAGAATCGCAATTTCTCTCTGTGCATCTTGATAGCTATCTTTTTCACCTCGCTGCTGGAAGAGTTTTGCAGCTTTTTTGAAATCTGCGATCGCACCTTGTTTATTTTTCTGCTTGGTGCGAATCACACCCCGGTTATAGTAGGCTAAGGCATTGTTGCCATTAATTGCGATCGCGCGTGAATAATCCTGATTTGCAGCTTTTTTATTTCCCAGTTCGAGATAGGCGTTACCACGATTGTTGTAAGCTGCTACATCATTAGGATCTAGTTGCAGGGCTTCAGTATAATCTTCAATAGCACCTTTATAATCTCCGAAAGAAAAGCGATGAATACCTCTGTGAATATAAGCAGCAATAAATTTAGGATCAATCTGTAAAATAGTGTTGTAATCTTCAGTAGCTTCGACTTTATTTCCTAAGTCGCTGTAAACATCACCTCGATTAAGATATGCTTCTATATATTTGGGATTAATGTTAATTGCGTCTGTATAATCTTTAAGGGCTGCATGTTTTTGGTTATTAATAGATTGAGTTAAACCCCTTTGATAATAAGCTTTAGCATCACTAGGATTAATCTTAATTATTGTATCAAAATCTTTGATTGCTTCAAGTCTTTGTCTGAGGCGACGACGGAGAATTCCTCGCTGTAAGTAGGCTTCGGTATATTGAGGCTTGAGGGCGATCGCTTTGCTAAAATCTCCAATTGCGCCTTTATTATCTTTCAGTTGAGCACGGGCTAACCCCCGGCCATAATAAGCATAAGCATCTTCAGAATTTAACTTAATCGCTTGAGTATAGTCTGCGATCGCTTCTTTATATTTACCTAATCCCGAAAGAGCAAATCCTCGATCAAAATAGGCATTACCATCTTGAGGATTGAGTAAAATTGCTTGGCTAGAGTCTGCTTGGGCTTGCTCATAATCTCCTAATCGATAATAAGCATCACCTCGCTTATTATAAGCCAAAGCATTTTGCGGATCTGATTGAATAACCTGATTTAAATCTTCAACCGCTCCTTCATAGTTTCCTGTGGCATATTTATTTAATCCTTTTTGGTATAATGTCTGTTGAGCATCACTTACAGGTTTTGGCAATCTCAATTGCCATACTCCAACACCAATTGCAATACAGCTAGCTACCCCCGTGAGAACTAGTAATAATTTTTTCTGATGCTGTTTTTGCTGTTCGTGTTCAACATTTGCGATCTTTTTGAGATCGTCTAAAACTTCCGTTGCATATTGGTAGCGCTTACGATAGTCGAAGCGTACCATTTTATTAAGAACTATTGCTAATTTTCTGTTAACTTTTAGATTCTTGTTCCACCAAACAATTTCACCTGTCAGCCGATTTTTCTGACTCCGCAATTTAGATATTTCGTTTTCAGATAAACCTAGAAGTGCTGCGATCGCAACTATACCTAGAGCATATATATCACTGTTATACTTAACGTTATCGTTAATTTGTTCTATAGGCATATATTCGAGATGATCGACAGTATTAGTTATGGCTTCATTCAAAATACCAAAATCAACTAAAACTAACTTTTGATCTGATTCTCGGCGAATAATATTTGCTGGTTTAATATCCCGATGAATTATACCATAGCTATGTACAATCACTAAAATTTGTAATATCTCTGATAAAAGATTAATTACTTGGTCTTCACTCAGAGGTTTTCCTTGGATAATTTCGTTAGTTAAAGGATTACCAGGGATGAATTCGTGAACTATATAAAACTCTTCGTTCTCTTCAAAATAAGCAATTAGCTTCTGAATTTGGTCATTTTCCTGACCTAGCTTTTCTAAAGTTGCTGTCTTGCTGGCAAACAAGCGATGCAGGATAGTTAAAGCTTGAGGATTACTACTAGAACTACGTAACTGCCTCACTATAAATCGGCTGCTAGGAAGATTAGCATCTTCAGCTAGATAGATTTTTTCCTTTTCTCCATCATTCAGAACTTTTAGTATTCGGTAACGTCCATCCAGTAAATGAATACGCATCAATATAAATATAGTCTGATAAATTATTTAATTATAGCTTACGTATTATTACTGCTACTTTGTTAAAGAAAATAGAAAAATTATGTCATTTTGGCAAGTAAAAGTATTAATTATTAGCTAATGCTGCATATTGCTTGTAATATTTATTCATTAAGAGATTGTTACAAGCTTAACCCGCTTACATATTACCAGATTTAATTAGGCTTTGTAAGCCTAAACAGGCTTGGTAAAGCAAGTAAATACACACGGAGGGGGATATTTTGATCTGGATTATTCAGCAATCCCACTCATGACATTTAATCCTTAAATAAGGTAAAAAAATAGTAGGTTGAATTATCTATAAATCCAGATAAAAAATTGAAAATCAACGTATTTGGGCGAAAAAAAAGCTTGGTAGCTAATGCAAAGCGTCAATTGCTCAAGGCGCTCAATTACCGTGATATCGCTGCTATTAATAGCTTAATTGTAGAGTGGCAAAGGATTCTGGGATCAGAAAAGTTAACTGATCTGATTGTTAATGAGGTAATAGTTGAATGCGACTCTGACAGCCACAGTTGGTTTTGTCAAATTTTTCTTGGACAAGCCCAATATGAACAGATGGCAGAAGAGGCTCAAGGTAACGTCTTTCAAATTTTAGTGAGTAAAGGTTTGGAACCGGGCAAAGACTTTAGCTCTGGATATGATCGCAGTCTGATTATAGGCGATCGCGCCAAGCAAGTCCTACTTACCCAAGTGCCACAGGAGCATCAGGCAGCATTTGAAGCACAGTTAGAATCCTCATTAGTTTTAGATCCAGTCACCGCCATCGAACAGCAGTTAGGGTGTGCATTTTTTACTAATTTAACTGACATTGCTATCCAAGAAATGGAGTTACTGAGTAATTCTCAAGCGGCGGCTTATCTTGGAGTGCTGTTAGCTGGATTAGTATCGCGTCATCCTCAGCTGAAGGATGTTGATTTTCCCACAAAATTTATTGTCAATGCTCTCCAAAGACTATCGCAAGAACGAGCAATGGCAATTTTGAACGATCCAGAGACAAATCCCCAGTTCGATGAAATGATTATCTTTGGACATTTATTAGCAGCAATGGGAGATAAAGAATATCACCGCATTGCTGATGAAGAAGGTGGTATCAGTCTAAATCAACTTAAAAAACTTGATTTAGTTTGGTGTGGTGAACGCCGACTTTCAGAAATGGTAGCCATGATGGAAAAATGGGCATTTCAAAATAGATAATCAGCAATTCAAAATTTAGTTTTACGCTGGCACGACAACTTTTTCACTACCAGCTAGTTCAAAAGCGGCATGAATGGCTTGCAAAGCTTTAACACCTTGCTCTTGGGCGACGACACAACTAATTTTAATTTCTGAGGTGGCAATCATTTGAATATTAATTTGGTGTTGGGCTAGCGCTTCAAACATTTTTGCAGCAACACCTGGTTGTCCTACCATACCCGCACCGACAATACTCACTTTAGCGATCGCACTATCTAAAACAACTTCACCCCATCCTAACTCTGCCGCTACTTGAGTAAGCATTGTTTTGGCATTTTCTCCATCCATCCGCGAGACTGTAAAGGCAATATCTCGTCGGGGAATACCATCGATTACCCGGCAACGCTGAGATTGAATAATCATATCAACGCTGATATTATGCTGTGCCAATAATCCAAATAGCTTCGCCGCCATCCCTGGCCGATCTGGTAATTGCCGAATAGCGAGACGCGCTTGATTCAAATCCAAAGCAACACCGCGCACAGGAGTAGAGACGCGATTAATCTCGTCTGTACACGAGTTAGGAGTTAGTATTTCTCCCCTGCCCCCTGCCCCCTGCTCCCTGCCCCCTGCCCCCTGCTCCCTGCCCCCTGCCTCTATTTCAAAGGCAGTGCGGAGTGCAGCGACAGCGCGATCGCATTCTGCGGCATTGACTACACAACTTACTTTCACTTCGCTGGTGGAAATCATCTGAATATTCACGCCAGCTTCGGCTAAGGTGGCGAACATCTTTGCAGCCACGCCGGGACGGCCAATCATTCCTGCACCTGCGATGCTGACTTTGGCAATGTTATGTTCTAGCATTACCTCGGCTTCGTCAGATTTGGGATGAGATTGACTCCTCAGTGCTGGGGCGATCGCTGCTGCTACTGCTTCTGCTCGTTTTAAAATTGGTGTGGTGACAGTAAAGGCAATGTCATTACTATTACCCTCATGAATTGACTGAATAATCAAATCTACGTCTACTTTTTGCCGAGAAATTTCGCCGAATAACCTTGCTGCTACGCCTGGTTTATCGGGTACGCGCAACAAAGCTACCTTTGCTTGGTCAGTGTCAAATTCTACAGCATCCACCGGGAGAGCAATTTCGAGATTAATTAACGATCGCCCTTGGGGTTTGGCTGATGTTACCCAAGTACCGGGGGCATCTGTCCAGCTAGACCTAACTACAAGGGGAACACCATAGTTGCGAGCAATTTCCACAGCGCGGGGATGCAACACTTTTGCACCTAAGCTAGCTAGTTCCAACATTTCATTGCAGGTGATGGCATCCATCAACTGGGCTTCGGCAACTAAGCGGGGGTCTGTAGTCAGAATCCCTGGAACGTCTGTATAAATTTCACAAAAATTAGCTCTTAATGCGGCTGCGATCGCCACCGCCGAGGTGTCAGAACCACCACGCCCCAAAGTTGTAATTTCCATTTCCCCGGCGTTGGATGTGCCTTGGAACCCTGCTACAACAACAACTTTGCCTTCATTTATATGGCGACTGAGACGATTAGTTTCAATATGCAAAATTCGAGCGCGGCTGTGTTCGGCTTCGGTAACAATTCCTACCTGAGCGCCAGTCATAGAAATTGCTGGTTGTCCAAGTTCTTGCAAAGCCATGCTGAGTAAGGCGATCGTTACTTGTTCGCCAGTAGAAAGCAGCATATCCATTTCCCGGCGGTTAGGATTGGGAGAAATTTCATTAGCTAGTTTGACGAGTCCATCGGTGGTTTTGCCCATTGCCGAAACCACTACAACAAGAGAGTTTCCAGCTTTGACAGTTTTATAAACACGCCCTGCAACAGCTTGAATGCGTTCCACTGAACCGACAGATGTACCACCGTATTTCTGAACTATGAGCGCCATAACTTTTATGCAATCAATTGTGTCTGTTTTGCTCAATGCCTCCGCCGGGTTAGGAAGCGTTGAAGATATTAATAGATATTTAGTGTACTAAAAATTGTGTAGCATACCCAATCATCAGTTGATTATTCAAAAATTACATCTTCGTAAAGTGCTGCCATTGTTTCCTCAAAATCCACGCTGTTGAGTCGAAATGATTGATGTTCTGCTGTGTAGGATTGTAAAACCCACAGCCCTTGCTCATTGCGTCGAAAACACTCGACTCGCTGACGTTTGGTATTAATTAATATATACTCTTGCAGACTTTCTATTGTTTGATAATCGGCGAATTTGTCGCCTCGGTCAAAGGCTTCTGTAGAATTAGATAAAACTTCGACAATTAAACAGGGAAATCTTTTATAACTTGGCGTTTCTTGATCTCGTTGATCGCAAGTAACCATCACATCAGGATAATAAAAACGATTCAGAGATTCAATTCTGGCTTTCATGTCAGCGATGTAAACACGACAACCAGAACCGCGTACATGATTACGCAGGAGAGCGAACAGGTTCCCGGCTATGGTAACGTGTGAATCAAGCGCTCCAGCCATTGCGTAGATGTAACCGTCTATATATTCATGCTTGATATTGCTCTGTTCCTCCATTTGGAGATAGTCTTGGACGCTGAAGTAGTTTTGTTGGGGTGAGGCTATCATGTTGAAACTTCCAAGTTTGAGTGATGCTAATTTATAGAGTAGCGTTTGCGATCGCTTGTAGATTTACACTTTAAACTAGAGCATAGACATATTCCTCTTTAAGCTCTTTACTCTGTATTCTCTACGTCTCTGTGGTTAAAAAATTACTTCCTTCGTACTGACGCAAAGCTACACGGATGGGGGCAATTTATGAATTGCCCCTCCCGGAAAGTCAAGGTTTATTTATATATGTAATGAAAAATTCATTTACTAGAATAGCAGAACTACTCCGCCAAAATTTTCAAGAGTATTTGCGATCGCTGAATAATTGGTTTTTAGATACACCAGAAAGATCACTCTTAGAGGCTCAACAAGCAGCCCAGAGAATTAAAAACATTGAGGTAGAACATTTTGGCGGCAAAAAAATCTCGTCAAAATCAGTAAATTATACTGAGAATGTGATGTCTTACTGGCAAGGATACCTTGATAAAAATTTAACTATTATTAAAATCAGGCTTGCAGAATTCCGTCTTAGTCGGGGAGTTGTCAATATCTCGAATTCTGTCTTATTGGACAACTTAAAAATAATTGACGAAATTGTAGAGAAATATGCTATCAAAGATGAAGCACCCAATCCTCAATCAATACCAATTAACCAGAGTCAAATTAACAAACAGCCAGACTCATCTAATATTAAAAATATTAATAACCTGCTTCTAAATCAACAAACTGGGACTTTACCTGGTTCTGTTGGCAGAAATATAAATAGAATTAAAAGAGAACTTTCTCCTCAGACAGAAGAAGAGTTTGTTAGAAATTTTCGAGTTTCTAAAAATAGGACAAAAATTGCTATTAGATTTTTTATAGCTTTAATTATCATACCTACTTTGACTCATGTTTTATCTAAAGAATTATTAATAATTCCCATAGTAGAAAAAGTGAGAGGAGAGAATATATCTCAAGTCTTCATTAATTCTGATATGGAACAAGAAGCTCTGCATGAATTATATAATTTTCAACAAAGTTTGAGGTTTAAGTTTTTACTAGATCAATCATTACCACTATCCTCAGAAGTAATACAAGAAGAACTAAAAGATAAAGTAATTGATGTATTTGAGAGATTCAAAATAAGAAGTAATAACTCTATTAGTAATATTTTTGCTGATTTGATATCATTGATTTCTTTTAGTATATTTATTTTTTTGAGCAAAAAAGAAATTGTGGTTGTGCAATCTTTTATAGATCGTATTGTTTATGGACTAAGCGATAGTGCTAAGGCATTTTTAATTATTCTATTTACAGATATGTTCGTAGGATTTCACTCACCAGAAGGGTGGGAAGTTATTCTTGAAGGATTGACAGAACATTTAGGTTTGCCAGCCACTAAAAACGCTGTATTTTTATTTATTGCCACATTCCCAGTGATTTTAAACACCATTTTTAAATACTGGATATTCCGTTATCTCAGTCGCTTATCTCCGTCGGCATTAGCTACATTAAAAGAGATGGATGATTAATTAGAAACAGAATTCAGGAATCAGGAGCAAAACCGGAGACGCTTCTCCCGGATTTCTCACCACACCTCGAATAAAGGAGTAATGAGTAGTGAGTAAGGAGTAATGAGTAAAATTCTTAACTTATTACCTGTTACTCATTACTTATTACTTATACGCAAAGCAGCTTGTGAGAAATCCGGGTTCTGAATTCTTTTTTAAAATTATTTTGACGAATTTCTCGCCGGGAGCATCCACTTTTGGAAGAAATACTGGGCGATTGGAAATCGCGGCTACACAAACGAAGTCCGCCTTCGCGGACTCTCTGAAACCCGCGAAGGCGGGTTTAGTTTGTATAGCCCCAGACTTCTAGTCTGAGGGCAATCCGCCAAAAGTGGATGCTCCTTTCTCGCCTGATTCGCTAGGCTATGTATATCCTGGTTCTTCTAAAGCGTACTATGGATTTTGAAAGTAAAGCCAATACCCCAACTTCTACAGACAATATAGACTTTGCTCAACCAACTACTACTCGTAAGCCATTGCAACTGTTGCGAGATACTGAGGCTTTACTACGCCGCCCAACTGTAGCAACACTGTCGCCGATTTTGCCACCAAAACTGAGCAATAAATTGCAAGCAACCTCATCTTTAGCAGATGACTCGTTTAAGGAATTGGCAGAGATTGACCTAGACAGTGTTAGTGATTTTGAACTGCGACCTGTACGAATTCATGTTGGTTTAAGCTTTATTGGTTTTGGGGCGCTGATGATATTAGTGCTGCTGCTGTACTTAAATACGTTGCATCCAGAACTCAGCACTGGTGAGCAGATTCGACAATATTGGTATCAATATGTTTGGTTTGTCAGCTTGGGTGTTGCGGGGATGTTTATGTTAGGGCGAGAAGCGATGCGTCCTATGCCAAAGCGAGGGAAATAGAAATAATTCGTAATTCGTAATTCGTAATTACATTTGCTGACTCGCTACGCTGCGCTCTAAGCAAAGCTATGCCGCAGGCTTTACGTAATTCAGAATTAAGTTTTATAAAGGGGATTTAAAAAGAGCTGTACTGAGTTTTGTTCAAAAATAAAATAGGAGTCCTATATATGAATTACGATGCCTTCATTGTTCCACCAGGTTCAAAGATTTCTCTGAAAAAAAACTATGATCCAGCTTATAAAACTGATTTTCATCAAAAAGCTGATGCTGCAACCAAATTACAGACAGATGTTGAGCGATTAGCAAATTACCAAAATATTCTCTATGCTCAAAACACATATTCTTTGCTGATTATTTTTCAAGCAATGGATGCTGCTGGTAAAGATAGCACAATTAAGCATGTAACCTCTGGGGTTAACCCGCAAGGATTTCAGGTCTTCAGTTTTAAGAGTCCCAGTACGGAAGAATTAGACCATGATTACCTGTGGCGAACAACTAAGGCTTTGCCAGAAAGAGGCCGGATTGGGATATTTAACCGTTCATACTATGAAGAAACTCTAGTGGTTCGTGTCCATCCAGAAATGCTGAGAAAGCAACAACTTCCTTATTTTCCTGATGGGAATAAGATATGGAAACAACGTTTTGAAGAAATTAATAACTTTGAAAAATATTTAGTAGACAATGGTGTGATCGTTCTGAAGTTTTTTCTCAATGTTTCTAAAGCAGTGCAGAAAAAACGTTTTTTAGAACGGATTGATTTTCCTGAAAAGAATTGGAAGTTTTCAGATAGCGATGTCAGAGAACGAGCTTTTTGGGATGATTATATGAATGCTTATGAAGATGTTTTCAATAATACTAGTACAGAATGGGCCCCTTGGTATATTATTCCTGCCGATCGCAAATGGTTTACACGCCTGGTAGTCGCCAATATCATCTGCACAAAATTGGAAGAACTAAATCTGCAATACCCGACACTTAGTGAAGAACATAGGCAGCAACTTTTGCAGGCAAAGCGTATTTTAGAGCAGGAAGATCAACAGATAAGCTCAACAGATAAAGGCAAAAAACAGTAAATTAGTCCAAATATACTGTATAATTTCTATAAAGAAAGATGAGTAATTGTAAATTTACTAATGCTCTTTAGAGCTAACAAGCTTGGTTGGTACTGACAGCCGAAAAATCATGATTCAGACGGCAAAAGATGCCAACAATAATCCACCTCATTTGACTAATGCTGCCTTTGATATTGTAGCGATCGCAGCCTCAGCAGGCGGACTCACTGCTCTAATTAAACTGCTATCGGCTCTACCCGCAGAATTCCCAGCCGCGATCGCTATTGTGCAACACCTTGCCCCAGCACATCCCTCACTCATGGCAGAAATTCTTAATCGGCGCACAGATATTACCGTCAAGCAGGCAAAGGAGGGAGATAATCTTACCCCAGGAACGGCTTACATTGCTCCTCCCAATCGTCACTTGTTGGTTAAGGATGACGGCACGCTTTCCTTATCACAGTCGAAATTAGTACATTTTTTACGTCCTGCGGCTGACCTATTATTTGAATCGGTTGCAGCCATTTATAAAGAAAGAGCGATCGCTATTGTGCTAACTGGAACGGGTAGCGACGGCGCGATAGGAGTAGAAGCAATTAAAAAAATGGGCGGTACTATCATTGTCCAAGACGTAAAAACTGCCGAATTTTCCGGGATGCCCTCAGCTGCAATTCAAACTGGCAACGTAGATTTCATTCTCCCCTTAGATAAAATCTCCAACGCCCTGGTGACTTTAGTCGTAGGATAATCTAACTAAGCGAAATTATTGTTGCAATAAGGCAGGGGGCAGGGAGCAGGGGGCAGGGAGCAGGGGGAGAAAGAGTTTGAGTCTTATTTACTTTTGTTTACATAGTTTGATTTTATTGCACCGACTTACTTACAGCGTTTTTCAGGTAAATGAAGTACACAGGTAGGGGCACAGCAG
>NZ_JAYGHE010000029.1:22883-83686 GCF_034931145.1 Nostoc sp. UHCC 0252
AGGCTCAAAACTCCACTCCTTTGTCTTCAATCCCTACTCCCTACCTTATGACTTCCGCAGAAAGAGATCCCAAATTTGAAAATCTGCTCATTTATCTCAGACAAAGCCGGGGATTTGATTTTACAGGCTATAAGCGCTCAACTTTGATGCGTCGAGTGTGCAAGCGGATGCAGTCATTGACCATCGAAAACTTTGAAGAGTATTTAGACTATCTAGAAGTTTATCCAGAAGAATTCAATTATCTTTTTAACACCATTCTAATTAACGTTACCGCTTTTTTTCGAGATTCATCAGCTTGGGAATACCTAGCGGGAGAAGTACTACCTAATCTGATTAAAAATAAAAAGAATTCTGGACAAATACGCATCTGGAGTGCTGGCTGTGCTTCTGGGGAAGAAGCTTACACTTTAGCAATGCTGATGGCTGAAATATTGGGAGCAGAGGAATTTCGCCAACGGGTAAAAATCTACGCCACAGATGTAGATGAAGAGGCTCTCAATCAAGCTCGTCATGCTGTGTATTCAGCAAAAGATGTCCAGGCATTATCAGATGAATTGCGGCAGAAATACTTTGAGGTTGTCGGAAATCGCTATGTCTTTCGTCAAGACTTGCGCCGCTCAGTAATTTTTGGTCGCCACGATCTGCTTCAAGATGCGCCCATTTCACGCTTAGATTTACTGGTCAGCCGCAATACATTAATGTACTTTAATTCTGAGACTCAAGGGCGAATTTTAGCCCGGTTTCATTTTGCCTTAAATGATAATGGCTATCTGTTTTTGGGGAAAGCAGAGATGTTATTGATGCATTCAAGTCTGTTTACCCCAATAGACTTAAAAAATCGGATATTTAATCGGGTATCTTCAGTGAATATCCGCGATCGCCTTTTAGTTATGGCAAATACAGCAGATGACGAATCTAGCAGCCGTTTGTCTCGACATCTGCGGCTGCGAGACTTGGGTTTTGACACATCACCAATTGCCCAAGTAGTCATTGATATCAATGGCGCTTTGGTAATGGTGAACGAACAGGCGCGGAATTTGTTCGCCCTTTCGCCTAGAGATTTAACTCGTCCCTTCCAGGATCTAGAACTTTCCTATCGCCCTATTGAATTGCGATCGCTAATTGAACGCGCTTATGCTGAACACCGCCCAATTACACTCACAAATGTAGAGCGCTATTTATCTAACACAGAAACCCAATATCTGGATGTGCGAATTACGCCTTTACAAGATACAGACACCAATTATTTAGGTATTAGTATCTCTTTTCATGATGTTACCCGTTATATTAAGCTCCAAGATGCTCTGCAACGTTCGCAACAGGAGTTAGAAACTACTAACGAAGAACTGCAATCTACTAATGAAGAATTAGAAACTACTAACGAAGAACTGCAATCTACCAATGAAGAATTAGAAACTACTAATGAAGAACTTCAATCTACTAATGAAGAATTGGAGACGATGAACGAAGAACTTCAATCTACCAATGAAGAATTACAGACAATTAATCACGAACTTAGCCAACGCACCACAGAACTTAATCGCACAAATATCTTCCTAATCTCTATTCTCAAAAGCCTCCAAACTGGAATAGTAGTAATTGACGGTAGCTTTAACATTTCAATTTGGAATTACATGCTAGAGGATTTATGGGGGCTACGAACTGATGAAGTTTTAGGAAAGTCTATTTTTAGCCTTGATATTGGGCTACCCCTTGAGCAGTTGCGATCGCCTATCCGCGATTCTCTAGCTGGTAAAAAACAATTTCAAGAAATGATCCTTGATGCTACCAATCGTCGAGGTAGGCAAATAAAATGTTACCTGGCAATCACCCCGTTGCTGGGCATGGATATACAGGGATCAGTTTTGATGATGGCAGATGTAGAGAGAATCAATAGTATGATTTCTAGTCAAGAAATGGAAGAACGGCGGCAGCAGGGATGAAAGGGGCAGGGGGCAAATTCCCCTTTAAATAAACCACTCCATAGCTTCCTGGGCGATCGCGTAAATTCTGACTTCTGAATTCTTCTTCAAACGTTTTCTGATACATTGACACCCATAACTTTAGCTGGGATAACAATGCTGTAATAGGCAGCATTGTTTAACCAGAATGATATTATTGCATTTCACAAAATACCTGATGCAGATACATCGGGGCGTACATCTGTAATATCCTATAGCTAATTTATCTGTTGCAAAGATTCTTAGAAATAGTATAGGACTAGTATTTGATTTATGAAAAAATCTAAGTATATGTAAGGTGTGTTAGGGCTTCCGTAACGCACCAGAATCTTCGGATGGTGCGTTAGCCTACGGCACAACTGAAATATTTTTAGAAATCAAATATGATTCCTATATACAGATATTCTGTAGGAGCGATTCATGAATCGCTCCTACAGAATATCAAGACTTTTATTATCTTTTCGCGCCAATTATAAGTTCATTGAAACGCTTGTTTTAGTTGCTCATCTGTCAGAGAATTAATTAAACTTAACGGTAGTGGTTGTTGACTAATCTTATTCGCATAATCTGAACTCAAATAAGAGAGATAACTTGGCTGTCCGGCGATATAACTTTCAAAAAAGGGAACACTTAAAGCCTTAACATAACGACGTGCCAAAGCTGGACTAGAACCAATTGCTTGTGTAGGAACAGGGACAGCCGCATTCGGTGATTCTGCAATAGTAGAAAAGTGTGTGCCGCCATTGATCAGTGCTAAATATTTATTTTGAGTTGTTAACCAAATAAAAGGCTGAATTTGCTCTGGTAAAGCAGGCGTAACAGTATCAGCACTGCCAGATACAATCATCACAGGGATTTTGATTTGGCTGAGGCTAGCTTGACCAAAAATACTACTATCAACAGGATTCATTGCAATTACTGCTTTTATCCTTGGTTCGGATAAGTTATTATAGCTACTACTTGGTAAATTGATGGCTAAACACTGAAGTAAAAGCGAAACATTTAATGTATTTTCAAAAGTCGGACAACTCGCTTGTAGTTTCTCAAAATTAATCTTTGCGCCTGCTAATGCTAATGCTGTATATCCACCAAACGATTGTCCTACTATACCAACTTGTTCTAAATTTAAACGCCCTCTAAATGTTGAGTTGGACTTTGATAACCGAGTCAGTTCATCTAGTAAATATTTGATATCCAAAGGTCTATCAATGAGTTCTCTAGGATTGGTAACTCTATCTGCTGTACCTGCCAATAAAGCTTCTATTTGTTTTGAATTACTGCCAGGATGTTCTGGAACAGCAACTACAAACCCATAAGAAGCGAGATGTTCAGCTAAATATGCAAAACTTGTTCTATCGGAACCCAGTCCATGCGAAATGATAATTATTGAACGAGGGTTTTGGGCAACAGGAAGGTAAATATCGACTGGAAAATTTCTGTTACGCGTTAAGTCATTGAGAACGATAGTTTGCTTAAAAAAGCGAAAACTTCCACTTTTTCCTAAGTCCATAAATGGAGACAGATTAACTGTAGAAGCAGTGTTTATTCCTTGTTGGGATTGTTGATTAATCAGTGCTACTGCATTTTGCGTTTGATTTGCCAAATTTTGCAATGCATTGACAATTTGTAAACTCTGACTTAAATTAATTGAAATTTCACTAGCAGGAAATTTATTTAAGACATTTAAAAGAGTAAAGTTATTTGAATCTGCGGCGGCTAAAATCAGTGCTGCTCGAATTGCATAAAACCCTGATAATCTAGATTCAGTCTGAATAACTTTACCTAATGTTTGTAATAAACGCTCGCCAGTCGGTGTATAAAGAAACTGCGAAACGGCTACTTCATTTAAGTTAATAGGAGTAATTAAGGTTTGACGTAGTTGAGTTAGTTGCTTTTTGTCTATATACTGACTGTATGCAGCCAACTGATCGTCCATTTTGCCAGTTTTGGCATAGGCTTCAAGCGAGCTAATAGGGATAGACCGTTCTAACGCACCGTAATTAAATCTTATCCGCTCTGCACCGAAAGCTGGATAAGCAGTTAACGCAGGTAGCAACCCTACGCTTAAAACCCTCAAAGCCAATTGCCAGATAGTTTGTCTACTTTTAATACGAGTCATTAAATACCACTTGAAATAGTACACCGAAGAAAAGCAGAGGGCAGGAGAAAAAAATATTTTTTGACTTTTGTTACTTTCTTTTAGAGCAAGTAAATTTATTTATGATGATTCCTCCTACCTTCTGCCTCCCCAAGCATAATTCATCAACGAATTAAAGCCATTATGCTTTTCCTGAACTCATTAATCTTAGCCATAAGAGCTTGGTTTATGACTCTACTAAAAGTTAAGTATTTGCTGAACCTGCTAATGCAGACACATCTGGAATAGAGTTATTATTTAAGATAGGTTGACGGGTTTTCAAATCAAATTTATAGCCACGTGGTAAGATATGAAGCTTTGCTCCACAAATCGCTAAAGGCTCATCCTTTAAAATTTGATCCATATTGTTATATGTAGCCTCTACATCAACAATTGTGACTGAACCTTCACCAATGATTTCAATTTGTTGATCGGTAACAACCATTGCGGTATTCTCATCAATACCAAATCCTAAATCAGCAGGCTCTTGTACCAAAGCTGAAATTAAACGTCCCAAGCGTCCACGTTGTAAAAAATGTTGGTCAATTACTACTCCTGGTAGAAAGCCTAAACCTGGGCCCATATTGACAATTTCCATCCGAGGGTTAGTTTGAGAATCACCTTCTACAATCATTTTATCTGGCATCACGGCGGCTCCTGCACTTGTGCCTGCAATAACTGCTCCTTCAGCAAAACGCTGATGAATAGCTGTGTCAAGATCGGTATCTTTAATAAAGCTTGTGATTCGAGCTTGATCTCCTCCGGTAAAGAATATCCCTGTAGCTTTGCTGACAGCTTCTAATGCCGTAGAAGAATATGCATCATCACGAGTTTCTGTATCAACAATCCGAGCATCTTCAGCCCCTAGCTTTTCAAATACTCTAATATAATTTTCTCCAACGTCTCTAGGTAGTTCTGTCGCTGCTGTCATAATTACTATTTTTGCCTTCGTACCTCCAGCGCGTCGGACAAACTCGCGCAGTATTTGGCAATCTTCCTTTTTATCTTCGGCTCCTCCAATAATTATGAGTTCTCGTTTGCTATTACTTTCCACAATAATGACTCCTGATATTAACTTAATTAATTTCACTTAACTATGGCAGCTAACATTATGCCATCAGCCTTCGGAGATATTGAAATACATCCTTTGAGACGTATTTTTTATTAAGATTGTTTAATTGAGAGGGATTAATCTAGAATCAAAATGACAATCACAAGATTTTAATAGCTCTTGCTGAATCATTTTATTTTATAAGTAAAATATGATTTATTAACAAGATAAATTTTTGCAAATCTAGTTTTAGGTATAGGGGAAATAGTTTGCTTGTAAATATTATTCAGTTGGTTATTGGCTCAAATATGTACTATCTCAATGATTAAAAAACCGCAGAGGTGCTGAGAGCGCGGAGGGAGAGGAAAGAAAATAAAAAGGTAGTAAAACTCTGATTTCAAAGCTGTCTGAAATTACGCATTGTTTAACTGGACATGACGCGAATTGTGGACAAAAGAAAACCGACAGCAATCTATTTGCTATCGGTCAATGTGAAATTAGGTAGTTAGGCTGAAAAAAGATCCCAAGCGTGTTTCGAGTTGATTGATTGTGTAGGGTGAATCATAAAAATCGCTTTTTTGCTAACAGCTTAATACAATCCTTTTAGGAGCAATTTATTCGTTTGTATTGAATACTTGCGCCGCCAGTAATGCCAAGGCTGCCGTGCCAGCGATCGCACCCCACTGAAGAACCGGATTTTTTTCTAGCCAGTCGGAAACACTAGGTATAACTAAGTTTCCATAATCGCCGTTAACTCTGTCATCTTCGGCAACAGATTGGTAAAAATTATTTGGTGCATCTTCAGATTTCGGCTCGGAACTATGCTGTAACTTGAAGCCAACGAGCAGTAACAGTGAATCTACTAATGGTGGTGAGATACGCTGTACCAAATCTAATATTTTAGCTACATCCCCAACCAAGTAATCACGAGTTGGATGTTCGGCTGTATAGAGGATTGCATCAGCTACAAGTTTAGGCTCGTAGTAAGGTGGTATCCCAGAAGGCTTTACGCCTAACTTCGTCCGGCCATTGTTCCAGAAGGGGGTATTAATCACTGCTGGTTTTACACTTGTGACACTGATAGGCCATTTTTCATGTTGCAACTCAACGCGCATCGCCTCGATAAAGCCCTCGACTCCGTGCTTGGCTGCCGAGTAAGCACTTTGGTAGGGGAGCGATCGCCTACCTTCCATTGAAGAGACATGGATCAATGCCCCCCGTCCCTCATGCTTTAGATGGGGTAAGGCCGCCATTGCACCATACACCTGTCCCATCAGATCGACATCAATAACATGCTTAAACTCTTCTGGTGTTGTATTGTCGAAGGTGGCAAAAACGCCGATCGCAGGGACATGCACCCATGTATCGAGTCGCCCGTAGACTTCCACAGTTTTATCTGCGATCGCTTTAACTTGATCAAATACTTCTACATCCGCCACAATATAAGTTGCCTCGCCGCCAAAGCTGCGAATCTCTTCTACTAAAGACTTTAGCTTCGACTCACCACGAGCGGAGACTACCACTTTTGCCCCGCGTCTAGCAAACTCAAGAGCTGTGATCCGTCCGATACCACTGGAAGCTCCAACGACGGAAACAACCTGCTGATTGATTGGCTTTAATTTCATAAGTGTTACTCCTTAAAAAAAATAATAATTCAGGATTAAAACAATTCTGGCGTTACATATTTGCGGGATGATTTAGCAACTTTCAAAAGTCCTCCTTTGGTTGCCGCAATTGTTTTTCCATATTTCTCATCACGTTGGTGAATTAAAAACTTAAATGAAAAAATAAATGCAGGTAATCTATTAAATAAATTACTATTTATAATCTTGCTAACAATTGGTTTTGATCGAATAATTTCTTTGTACAAAAAGAAAGTGTATCTAAGAAACAAAATTAATTTGCTTAACAATAATTTACAATACATTTTTTCCTAATAAATCAATCTTTAGAAGTAAATAATTGTATAGTCGTCTACCCAAGGAAAGGACATTATATTAAAACAATCTTGTATTTTATACCCTTTCTTTATGAAGCTGCCCCAAACAAATCTCTTAATTTCTTATTTCTTGGCGTACTTGGCGGTCTTGGCGGTTCGTTCTTTACTTATTGCACTATTAGGCACATCTTCATACAGAATTGGTATTAGAATACAAATATTTGAGAAAGCGAATGTTTATTTTATTCTCGCATTTTCAGCAAATCTGACCTTTAATTAATTTGTTTTCTTGATAGAATTCCTTGATAAACTTAGTAAATTTCAAGACTCAGAAAAATATGGCAGGGCTTTTGATAAACTCAAAGCACTACCATACATTTTGCTGAGGTTTGTATTACATTTGAAATTATTTAATGTCATCAAAAAAAGAAAATTTTTCTGCTTCAATAGATAGGACTAAAACCGAATAAGTCCGAAATAAGCAGTTGCAGCAACTAGGATAATTGTTATTACTCCCAGGCTTGTGCTAAGTATAAATTGGGTAGAGGTTTTTTGATTCAGAGCTTCTTTGCTTTCACCTTCAAGTGTTGTCCGTTCGGTATTGTTAGAAGTGCTTACGTTGTTACTTGTCATGATTATTATCCTGTTTGATTGTTTATTACAATTTCGCTTTTAATCCCACAAATTACATCTAGCTTTAGGATTAGCAAAAAAGGTAGAAATAATATGAACAAAGTGCTAATTTACCTCACCATTTGAAGGTTGTGGAGAATCATAAACGCCCCAATATTCAATACCGCGATCGCGTAATATTGGTTCAACGCCATGAATCTCTTCTTCTGAGCCTTCTAGGATGAGCAAATAATAACTCTGCTGGAGGCGATCGCTATAAACTCTGGCTCTCTCTTCGGGTATGCCTAAATCGCCTAATGCCTTGAGTAAATTCTGGTTTGCTGCGGCTCCGACAGCAACACCTGCAACGCTGCTGACTAATGCTACACCTACAGAACCTGCTGCTAGCACGGCTCCTAAGCCAGGAAGTGCCAGACTACTCAAACCAACTAACACGCTACCCCAAGTACTTGCTGCCAGTGTCTCTCTTACGGCTCCGCTTGTATTGGCATCTTGATCACCGATGCGATCACCGAAGGTGGGGCGTAGCCCATCGCTTATCTGCGCTTCACCTACGCGATCGCCCTCATCCGCATCTTTAGCAATGACAGAAACTTTCTCCATAGGAAAGTTTGCAGTTTTCAATTCATCAATTGCTTGCTCTATTCCTTGAGAATTAGCAAATACTCCTAACGCACGTATTGTATCTTTAGTTATCATATTTTCTCCTTCGCAATTGTATTAGTGCCTCCATCTATAACCTTGGCGTTAGACTTTACATCACCAGTAGGTTAAGTACTAAGAGGCTACTAAGTTGTTCTTTATTGATTTCCCCAAGGGATGATAAATCATCAGTGAAGAATTAGCGAACCAAGTGGAGTACGTCACGCACTAAACTATAGCCAGCTAAATCCCAAAGTACGTAAGAAATAAAGCCAATCATCGCTAAACGCCCATTCCACAACTCTTGTTGCGGATTCCAGCCAAAAATCCAAGCATTGCGATCGACACCGTTATAGGCTTTAGCTTCAGTAGATAATTCAATCGCTTTGTTAGTTTCAATTGCCATTGTAAATATTCCTTAATAACTCTCCTACACCCACATCTTAGTTACTATTACGGTTACAGTTCTCTGTCTATTGGGGAATCTGAAAGCGTCACAGGAAGTATCTGTAAGGATTTTATAGACTTTTGATCCTTTCGGCGAAGAAGTATCAGGAACTTGCTCAAAAAACCTCACAAAATTTGCCCAAAAACCTCACCCTGTCTTATAGGATATCCCTCTCTTTAATAAGGCTACCGTGTACACAAAAGTCTTTTAAAGCTGCTTTATACCTTAACCTGCAATGCTATTGCATCGACTCGTTATGCCATTGCATCGACTCGTTATGTCATTGCATCAACCCGTTATGCCATTGCATCGACCCGTTATGCCATTGCATCAACCCGTTATGCCATTGCATCGACCCGTTATGCTATTGCATCGACCCGTTATGCCATTGCATCAACCTGCAATGCCAATAAACTTGTAAAAATTAGTCTACTCTACGTTGTTACGTAGCAACTTTAAAAGTCTTGTGTCTACACCTTAGCTTTTTAAAAGGGAATAATCTTCTCAAAGTCCTCCTTTTTAAGGAGGATCTAAAATTTGTGATACATCACCCACCACTTTACAAACAGCTTCTTAATCCGATTCACTTCTCAAGACAGATGCAAACGCAGACTTAATTGAACCTCCCGCTTCCTTGATTTTCTGGGCGATGGGTTGCTCATTATGCAAAAACACACGCGCACAGTTGCGTCCCGGCAAACCGGAAATTGAACCACCCGGATGAGTTCCAGCACCAGTAAGATACAAGTTATCAATTGGTGTTTTGTAGTTAGCTAATTCCGGCAACGGACGGAAGCAAAGCATCTGCTCTAAGGTCATATCAATATGGTAATAATTACCTTTGTAAGTCCCTAACCGTTCTCCCAACTCAGCCGGACTTTCGACATGACGGGCGATGATTGAATGTTGCAGATTAGGCGAATACTGCGCGAGTTTATTAATCACCTTATCTGCAACTTTGTTTTTCAGTTCATCCGTCCAACCCGTACCTTTTAAACCTGTACCATCTGCACCAGCAATTTGATAAGGTGCAAAAAACTCTATCCATAATGTGTGTTTACCTTCCGGTGCCATCGATGGGTCGAGTCCGGTAGGCATTACTACATACATTGATGGATCTTCATCAGGAATTTTGCCCAGAGTAATCAGACTATGAGCTTGTTCTACATGATTGACGGAATCAGCAATCAGAATAGAACCCATCAGATAGTTATCTTGGTGATTGTGGTGGACAAAACGCAACGGTTCGGATAAAGCACAATCAATCTTGAGGATGGTTTCATTGTTGTTGACGATGCGGCGATCTAATCTTTCGCGCAAATTCTCATCCACATCACTACTATCCATCAGTTGCAAGAATAACCGCTTGGCATCAATACTTGAAATTACACCTTTATTCGCACAATATTCTTTGCCACCAGCAACTCGCACACCGACAGCTTTACCATCATCTACCAATACTTTTTCTACCCTTTGGTCAGTGAGAATCGTACCACCTCCACTTTGTACCATCTTCACCAAAGCTTCTACAAGTCCACCACTACCACCACGCGGTCTTGCCATACCGGGATTATGACGCAACATCATCATCATCGCCCCAAAGGACATAGCTTTTTGGGAAGGAGGGGAACTCAGTTCGGCTGAGAGTCTAGCCAGAGGTGCTTTGACAAACTCCGAATCGAAGTATTCGTTAATATTATCTGTGGCACTGCTGAGTAGGGTACGGAGTAAATCAAGGGTTGTGTTAGAGCCACCTAGAAGGGAAAATAAGTCTTGCAGACTATTGAGATTGTAATTACCAGCAATATCAACAATTGATTTGGGTGGTGCATTGAAGAAAGGTGCAATCCCTGTGATAAAGCGCTGCCAAAAATCGGCATACTCAGCATATTTTTCAGCATCACGCTGACTGTAACGGGCAATTTCCGCACAAGTCTTTTCCACCGATTTGTGAGCTAAGAAGTACTTCCCATCGGGATGGGGGCAAAAGGCAACCGGATCGCAGCTAAGATATTCCAAGCCGTACTTATGCAGTTCCAATTCTTGGATGACTGGCCCTAAGAAAATGAAGAGATGGTTAATCGCGCAAGGACTAAATTTAAACCCAGGTGCTTCATCAGGCATAAGTTCTTCAGTTGTAGAACCGCCGCCGGGGAGCGATCGCCCTTCTAATAACAGGACGCTGTAACCAGCTTTCAGCAGGTAGCCAGCACAAACTAAGCCATTATGACCAGCGCCAATAATTACAACGTCATACGATTCCATGAGTGCAATGTGGGGATTAAAGTATATTCCCTGATATTAGAAAGTACCGAAGATATCTAAATCTTTCGTGGGTTATAGAATATTTATATAGTTTATATAGTGGTTCTCAATCGAGTGAGTTGTGATTCTACTTCTCCTAAAAGGAGACAGTCCTGAAATTTTTCCCCACTTCCACTTCAGGCAGGGATTAGACCAGTTTTCAATAATAGTGAAGTACACAGGTAGGGGCACAGCAGTGCTCATTAGTGTCAACTTAACGTGAAACCCTTGTCAAAACGTGATGTTCAGTCCTCTGGCTTCCCATCACTATCCGCGTCACCCCACCCTAACCCTCCCCTTATAAAGGGGAGGGAACTAGATTTCTTTTTTCCCCCTTGACAAGGGGGGATTAAGGGGGGTAAAACGCCTGTGGAATAAGCATTTGAGCTTAAGTTGACACCAATGAGCAGTGTTGTGCCCCTAAGATCATCTGTACCTCACCAAGTTACAATCGGCTGTATTAGCTTACTTATTAAAGAATCCAGATTTTATCTTATTTGTCTTTAGTATCACTTTTTACTTCCATTGTGTTAACTATTTCTTCCAGTTCTTTAAGGTGTTCTGCATTTACCAATCCTTCCCTTTCTAAGCTAAATTTTCCTATAGAATATTGACTTTTTTGCTCTTTTAGAGTTTTGTTTTCATGATTAATTATTGCTAATGCCTTACCTTGATTAATTGCTTTTTTTAGCAACTCAAACCGTGATATTTCGTCAATCTGATGCAACAGCCTTAAGATAAAACGACTGATAATAAGTTCATCTCCAAAAGCAAGAATGTTATTAGAATCATCTTGACATAATGATAGTTGATCGCTGACATCAAACAAAGCTTCCACAACTGGGGGAATATAATTTATAGGAATTTCCTGTTCAGTAGAATTCTCTAGCTGTTCTATAAATAGCCTAGCTTGTGTTATGCCCCCTGGAAGTTTTTGTTTAGTAAGTTCTATCAGATGGTTTCTAAATTTTTCTGGATTTCCAATGAAGCTAAAAATTATTTTTCTCTGAATATTAGATAATTCACCTCCTGATAAGGACAAACGAAAGTAGATAGGAAATATTTTTAAACTACACACACGTAATTGTTTCCGCCATTCAATCTCGTCTTTTTCATCTACATAAGTATTACCCAAAATTGCTTTTAACTTGGGAAAAAGGCTCATAAGCAGATTTTTAACTGGCTGTTTGTCCTCATCTGTCAACTGAGCAATCCAGGTATTCAGAAGAATATTCAATTCCTCTATTGAAAGATTTAGTTCTCCAACGAAAACATGAGGATTTTGATGGATTATGCTATATATATTTGGGCTAAAGACCCGCAAAGACTCAATAGCAATATAATCAGCTGGGTTTACTTCATCTTTTACTGTTGGATAGGTCAAGGTTAAAGTGTTAATAAAACGAGCAACGTCACGGATGTGAGTAATAAAATGATCTATTCCTTGAAAGTAAATGTCATACCAGAGAGTTTGGTCAATTTGATGTTTTGGGGTTTCAAAAAATATATCACCAAGCTTTTTAAAGAGCAGCCTACGAAGTACGATTTTATCAGGAATAGGTAATTCAAAATTTACTTGAATAACTTTTTCCAAGTATGCGTCTCCAGATACTTCTTTAGTATCTACAATTTTTTTCAGGACAACTTCTTTATCAAAAACTAAAAGATAAACAACGTTAGCAAAATTCCGCATTGCTTTGAAAACGCGAAATAATTCCTTAATATCTTCAGCACCTAACCGATCAATATCGTCAATTGTTATGACTATTCGCCGTTGCTGTTGTACTAGGTTGTTTTCTACTTCTTCTTTTAATTGGGCAGCTTCCTTGTCTTTTTCATCTAATAATGCTGCTAATACCTTACCAGTCTGAGCATAAGGTAGAGGGATGTCTGAAATAATAGCGGCAAAATCAGCTAGTCTTTCTCTCAAGCCTTTTGGTACAGATGACTCTTTGCTTAAAAAGTTTTGTAATTGCTCAAAAAAGCGCCTTGTGATATTTTGGTGTCCAGACAATAACCAGGGATTAAAAGGAACGATGATTGGTTGCTCCTCCTCTGGCTTTTGCTGAAGATAGTGAACTACAAAATTTAATAGTGTGGATTTGCCAGAGTTCCAAGAACCATAAACTGCAATAACGAAGCCTTCAGGAAAGGTCATTTTGCAAATGCCGTCTGCTAGATACTTGGCGAAGTTGGCATATCCCAATAAGTCTTTTTCTGGATCAACTAAGGAGCTATCAGCCGAGATATCGTTAATTTCTGTCTGTGCCATAAAAGAGTTTTTACTTATGTTGCGATCACCTACAGTGGGCGCTTTGCGCCATCGCCTCTGGCGGGGCGTAGCCCATCGTGGCACATTTAGGAGGTTGAAAAATTATACCCCACGATAGAAATTTCCAGTTAAATAAGTTTACCAAGGCTTATGCAATTGATTCTAGATTAGTTATTCGAGATCGTCGAGATGAATAGGATAAGTACACAAATAGCATATCTTGTAAATCTTTCTCCACATCATCTAAAAGCATCACTCAAAGAAGTTAAACCGAACTTGAAGTTGTAACCGTTAGTTATATAAACAAATGCAGCACTATTTATATCTATGTGTACTAGTGAAAGCTAAATTTTAAAATTTTTATATGAAGGTATTACTTCTCAAGAATGATTTTGGAGGAAAATAAGATTTTTTGAACACAAAATATTAATTAGATGCTACAAATGTTTGTAAGTAAGAAAGCCTTTAGCCAAATCTTAATAGAGATTAACTTATATTAATTTACTTATTTGATAGAAGCTCAATCGTAGCTAAATCAGGTTAACACACCTGTGCCACCCTACGGAAATCTATAATGTTTCAAGATTTTCGGTAAATGCTATAAGCGATCGCAATGGCTTAGAAGTTCTTGATGGAATTTTATATAAGTTTTACTAGTTTTGTCTAATAGTTGCTATAACAATTTAACTCTTTAAATATTGACTAGATAATATGGTTCAGCCCCAAGAAGATGAGATTTCAGTAGAAGCTAGTTCTCTTCCTCCTGTCCCAATTCAAGAAATTTCAGATGATAGAACATTAACAGAGACGGTACTGTTCCCGACTCCAAACCTATTTATAAAAATTTCTAAGTTAGAAATTCGCAAAAGTTTGACAGCGCTAACTTATGAGAGTGTCTTTGCTGCGGTTTTTTATAGTATCATCGGTGGCGCGTTGCTCAGTAATTTCTTACTAGAGTTAGGTGCTGGCCCAGCAGAAATTGGTCTGCTTGCCGCTATCCCTCAGATGGTGAATCTACTCCAACCATTGGGAGCCTATTTAGTAAACCGGATTACCAGCTTTCGCTGGTATTTTATGTGTATTTTTATCCCATCTCGGCTGCTATGGTTGATTCTTCTACCTGCCATTATGTTTGTTGCTTCATCTCATATCGCTGGATACCAAGTAGTACAGTTGACATTAGCAATTCTCTTGGTAGCTAATATCATCGAAGCTTTTGGTCGTGCGCCTTGGCTTGGGTGGTCAGCTGTATTAGTACCTCAACGGTTGCGAGGGCGATATTTTGGCTTTCGCAATAGTATTCTTGGCTTGACTAACCTGATTTGTGTGCCCTTGCTAGGTTTAGCGGTATCAGCTTGGCCTGGTGGAAAACTTCAAGGTTATGGTGCAGTTTTGGTTTTAGGAATCATACTAGGGCTAATCAGTGTGGGCTGTCAGTTATGGATGACTGATATAAATCCACAGCATTTAAAAGTTACGGATGCAGACACATCGCAGCCGCAGGGGATAGATTTCAGCTTGTTTAAAGATACTAATTTTGTGAGGTTTGTGCTTTACCTGAGTATTTGGTGCTTTGCTGTTAACGTCAGCGCTCCCTTCTTCAACCTCTACCTGTTGGATAACCTGGATATTGATATTAGTGTAGTAACGATTTATCACGGTTTAGGAACTGGTGCGAATATGTTGATGCTGCTTTTGTGGGGGAAACTGGCTGACCGAATTGGGAATCGTCCGCTACTGTTATTAGTGGGAGTCTTGGTGGCGGTGACACCTCTGCTGTGGTTGGGAGTTGGAAGCGATCGCATTTCTTTTTGGATCTGGCTACCCTTGTTGCATATACTAGCTGGCGGAACGTGGGCAGCGATTGATTTGTGTACCAACAATATGATGATGGCAATAGCACCGTTACGTTATCAGTCGAATTATTTTGCGATCGCAGGAGCAATTGCTGGTATCACTGGAGCGATGGGTATTAGTGTCGGTAGCTTTCTAGCAACTTTGCCTGGTACTGCGGGTTTGCTGGGGCTGTTTGTTCTCTCAGGCTTACTACGCATTGCTGCACTTGTACCTTTAGTTTTTGTCCAAGAGAAACGCTCTATACCACTCGGAGAGCTAATGCAAGTTTTATTTCCAATCAAACAGTCACCTGATCTGATTGAAGTAGAATAATCGGTTTTGGTGTATTTCAACAATATCCCAGCAAACTATGTAGGGGAAATTTATGAATTGCCCTTACAGCGTAGGTCTATTTATCATCAAAAAACGATTAAGAAAAACCTAGAATTGCTTTATGAATTAGGCTTGAAGTGGATTGTTCTGAAGATAAAATATTGATAGTGGTACTGTTTAAAGGAGTAGTTGTAATCCCTTAGTTTGTAATTGCTGCTCGATATGCTGCATTTGTTCCATAGTTTCTCCAGTTGCGATCGCATAAAGCTCAGTGTAGATTTTTCCGTATTTGACTCTCTCTAAAGCCGATAGAATAATCAAGTCTTTGCGATCTAATTCTGGTTTCAGGGTTATGAGGATTGATTCTAATGTCCCTTCCATTCGGTAGCTACTGGAATATTTAGCTACTTCTTTTCCTAGTCCCAGTAGGGTATGGCGCTGTAAACACAATGGAGTTGAGCCATTAACCCGAAAATTGGCATCGATCGCATAAAATTGTCCGTCTTGGTCTTCTAGCACATCAAAGCCAATCACGCCGAAATATCCCTGTTTGTGAGCATACTCACCAACGTTGGCAATCATCTCAAAGAACTTGCTCATGTCAGTTTGGCGATAGTCAATCACTCCTCCTAAATAGTTACCTTCTGGAGTGACGAGTTGTCCGGTAGTGCCGATAAGGGTTATCTCTCCCGCTTTGTTGACATAGAACTGTACGCAGTAATTCTCCACCTCATTCTTGACGAACTCTGAAACAATAATCGTATCAAGCAACTTAATATCAAGATATTTCTTAATTTCTTCAAGGCAGTAGTTTAGATCGCTGGGACTTTTGATGATATAAGTGCCTTCTCCTGAAAGTCCGTGAGACGTTTTTATTAAGTAGGGAAATTCTGGTAACTGGATGTCTTTGACATTGACTTGGTGCAGATTGTAGCTCTTATATTTTGGACATTGCACCCCCAGTTGCTCTAGTGTTACTTTGCTGAGTAAGCGGTAATGAGTGTCTGGATCAACAGCATGTTTTTCGGGTTTGAGGTGATCAAAGGGAAATAAAGTAATGAGTTGATCAAAGCGTTGGCTGCGGCTGAGATCATCCAGATAAGTAGAGCAATCCATCATCTCAATATTGGAGTGTTTGAATCCGAAATGTTCTTGCCAGTATTCAAGGAGCGGCTTTGGCGGAGGATTAATCACAATTCCGGGAATGCGATCGCCTAAGACAGCCAAAATTTTCCAAGGTTCTTTCTGACAAATCTTGTCGAATGAGGTTTTGGTGGCTTCACTACTGCCATCTTGAATAAAATATTTTTGCCGATTGGGATAAGCAGCCCAACTCGCTGTTGCAGGGTAATTTAAGATAAAACCATAAGATGCATCTGTGATATCTTGAGCAAACAAATCAGACAGAGAGTTACCTTGAAAGTATTGAAAGTTATATTTTGAGTTCATTAATTCCTCACAAGTTTGACAAAAAAGCTACATATTTAGGGAGTATACCAGTAGTAGCGTTCGCCCTTGGCGTGCCGGAGGCATCATTCTATTCGCCCAATCTTTTCAAACAACCTCTAAATATTGCCATAAACTTTTTGCATAAAACTAACAATTTACAGTTTAGTTTTCAACTGTATATATTGTCATATTGGTCTTTTCTAATTTTGATTTAATCTACCAAGAGAAATAAGCAACCTAGCTAGATAATTACCTCAAAAGGAAGCCTTTATAAAATGCTTTATACACCCATGAAGTATCAACCATGAAACAGCCCCACCCGCAGGGCTTGCCGCAAGCTACCGCAGGGAACGCAGAGAGAAGGAAAAATATAGAGCAAATGCGCTAGTTATCTAGTATTTGCAGCAATTACACATTTGGGAATTGCACCCCCTTGGCATTTTCCCCAATACCACCTAGAAAAGATCGATGATTTTGCGATATAATCTTGTACCGCATCTGAATGAGAACCGCCATAAACGCCTATGCTATGTAAGTTAAAACTTTAAAGGGCGATGAAAATATGGTTTTTCATTACACGAATGCATTTGTCACCATAGCATCAATTAATTGCGAGGATTTAGTGAATTTCTACGCTAAATTGCTGGAACAAAAGCCAGTTTTTTTGGTTCCGAATGTCTATGCTGAGTTTAATTTGGATGGTATGCGATTAGGTATTTTTAAACCCAAGAACACAAACGAATCGGAATTTGAACCTGTCAGCAAGAGTAAGATCAGTTTGTGTTTAGAGGTGAGTAACTTGGAAGATGCGATCGCTCACCTAACAGCTTTAGGCTATTCCCCACCAGGAAAGATTTCCATCGCTTCCCACGGTAGAGAGATTTATGCTTATGACCCTGATGGCAATCGTCTGATTTTACATCAAGCTGTTAGGGGGAGTCATTAGTCATTGGTCATTGGTCATTAGTCATTGGTCATTGGTTTTGGACAAAGGACAACTGACAAAGGATAAAGGACAAATAACAAAGGACAAATAAAAAAATGGCTATAACTCAAAACTATAGATTAAATCTGATTCAATGGTATCCAGGTCACATTGCGAAAGCTGAAAAGAAGCTCAAAGAGCAGCTTAAGCGCGTGGATGTGGTATTTGAGGTACGAGACGCGCGGATTCCCTTAGCGACTCACCACCCCCAAATCGGTGAGTGGGTGGAGGGTAAAAAACGGGTGTTGATCCTGAATCGAGTAGATATGATTACGCCGCAAATGCGATCGCTGTGGATAGATTGGTTTAAACGTCAAGGGGAAGTCCCTTATTTTACCAACGCTCAACACGGTAAAGGTATAGCAGAAGTGGCACGGGCAGCGCAAGCCGCCGGAGTAGAACTTAATCAAAGAAGAAGCGATCGCGGAATGTTACCTCGTCCAGTGCGGGCTGTAGTAATTGGTTTTCCCAACGTCGGTAAATCAGCTTTGATTAACCGCCTTTTGGGACGGCGAGTAGTGGAAAGTGCAGCCCGTCCTGGGGTGACTCGCCAACTGCGCTGGGTACGAATTTCCGAACATTTGGAATTACTAGATGCTCCTGGTGTCATCCCTCTCAGGTTAGAAGACCAAGATGCAGCATTGAAATTAGCTATTTGTGATGATATCGGTGAAGCATCTTACGATAATCAGCTAGTAGCAGCAGCTCTAGTGGATTTATTCAACTATTTGGAAGCTGTAACTACAGATTTGTTACCGAAGAAACCATTACAGTCCCGTTACCAACTCGATTCGACATCAAGCACTGGAGATACTTATTTACACGCCTTGGCGGAGCATCGTTACAAAGGTGATGTAGAGCGGGCTGCAAGGCAATTGTTAACAGATTTTCGTAAGGGGTTGTTGGGTGAAATGAGTCTGGAATTACCTCCTAATTAAATTTAGGGCTTAAAGGCACAGAGAAGCTAGTGCGTTGCAGCAGTTTCCCCTGTTGTCACAACTGGCAAACCTACAGCAAAATAGCCTCATTCAATGTAACATCTGTCACATGCAGTTGTCGGAATGCAGTTAACAGTGTCATAAAGAAAAGGTGAAGGTTAACCTGTAGGGTATAACTTACCTGAGAGTTGCTTGCACCTCTAGCTTTGATGGATCACACTCATGACTGAACTCACGCTACGCCTACAAGAGGGAGATACGGAGACAACGATCGCAGTTGAGCAAGATATATTCACAATTGGGCGTTTGCCGGAATGTAACCTGTACTTACCTTTTGCTGGAGTATCCCGCAACCATGCACGCCTATTGAAAACGGCTGATGATGTGTGGATTATTGAGGATCTGGGTAGCAAAAACGGGACGCAAGTTAATAAATATCTTGTTAACTGCCGCCAGGAGTTACATCATGGCGATATCATCTGGCTAGGCAATGTTAGCCTGGTAGTGCTGCTTACAAGCCCTGTTGCACAATTAACACCTGGGTATCCTGGAAGTTCGGAAAATAATGACCAGAGAACAATCCTGCACAATGTCGAACAACTACAGCAGCAATGGATTGAAGCTGATAGCAAGGATGGCAACATCAGCAATAAGGACAAAACCATTGCTCGTCTCAAAGACTTAGTGGATATAGCGAAAAATCTCTGCGCGGCGGCATCTATAGAAGAGATTTTTTCTCAGGTGCAGGAAGTAGTTTTTCGTTACCTTGATAGTATTGAACGCTTGGCATTATTAATTGATGTTAATAGTTGCGGTCAATTAGAGTTAGTAAACGCTGCCACTAGAAATGTTTCCCAACAAAAACATCTCCCCTCAGATGGAAGTTGGATTAGCCGGAGTATCTGTCAAAAGGTATTTGATGAAAAAGTTGTGATTCAAACTGCCGATACTCATCAGGATGAGCGATTTGCTAGCGAACAAAGTATTTTGGTCAAAGGCATTCGTAGCGCGATGGCAGTGCCTTTATGGGATGAAAATAAGGTTGTGGGAGTACTTTATGCCGATGCCAATCTTTCTTCTTATCATTGGGCAAATGAGGGTGAGGAAGAACTTAGCTTCTTTTCAGCTTTAGCAAACCTCGTAGCTTCAAGTGTGCAGCGTTGGCTATTGGTAGAGAAACTTAAAACTGAAGAAATGATTCGTCACCGGTTAGAACGCTATCATTCTCCGGCTGTTGTGCAGCAGTTGATTTCTGTAGGCGGATTACCGGGTGGTCGTTTAGCGCCAGCAGAGAGCGAAATTAGTATTTTGTTTGCAGATTTGGTGGGCTTTACAGCAATTTCTGAACGGTTAACGCCAACTGCGATCGCAAAACTATTAAATAATTTATTTGAAGAAATGCTAAAAGAAGTGTTTGGTTGCGGCGGCACTTTAGATAAATACATTGGCGACTGTATTATGGCATTTTTTGGCGCTCCAGAACCGCAAGCAGATCACGCCGATCGCGCCGTTACTGCTGCTAAAGGAATGCTCACTCGTCTCGAACATCTGAATGCCAACGGTTTTTGGCACGAACCCCTGCAATTACGGATTGCGATTAATAGCGGTAAAGCTGTTGTGGGAGATGTCGGTAGTTCCCAAAGGGTAGATTATACGGCATTAGGCGCGACAATTAATCTTGCTGCTCGGATGGAAGCAGTTTGTCCCCCTAGTGAATGCGTAATTAGTCAAGCCACTCATAGGATGCTTTCACTACCTGAAGACTTTCAAGAAATGGGAGATTATCGTTTTAAAGGTATTGAGCGATTAGTTAAGGTTTATCAGACAAATTTGCAGCAAATGCCAACAATTATTGGTCATTAGATTTGGCATTTTGCCGCCCAGATCCCCGACTTCTTCAAGAAGTCGGGGATCTAAATCCATCACAACTTCACTAGTTTTGCGTTGATCCAATACTGAATAAATTAATTTAGTAATTACGAATTACGAATTACGAATTACGAATTACGAATTATTTTAGCTGAGTGTGCCAGCCTGAAAAATTTGCTCTGCGGTCAAATTCAACTGTGGAAAAGTTGGCGACTGGATACGGTCATCTCCACGAAATTTACTAACGCGATACTCACCTTCTTCTAAAGAGCAAACTAAAATAGTCGGTTGTTTGGGCTTGCCAATAAATTCTCTACCGCCCAATGCACCATAATCGACAATCCAGTATTCAGGAATTCCCATTTCTTCATAGTCAGCGTATTTTTTCAGATAATCATCACGCCAGTTTGTGCTTACCACCTCAATTACTAAAGGAATTGATGCTGCTTTAGTAACAGTTGATGTTTTTTTCCACAGAGGTTCATTAACTAAATTAGGCTGATTTAGGATCAGGACATCTGGAGAATAAGCAGATTCGTTCTCAACTGGTTTGACGAATACTGTTTTGGGGATGAAATAACGAAGATTTAAGCGACTATATTCTAAAGTAATTTTTGTGGCTAAAAATCCAATTACCTCTTCATGGTCGCCTGTCGGTGGTGGCATTTCAACTATTACTCCATCATATAGTTCATAACGTTGTCCTGTGTTATCTGGATATTTAGCAACGAATTCATCGAATGTAACTACTTTGCCTAAGACTTGAGTCATGGCTTAATTCCTCGATTGTGCAAATCATAACAACTTTAATTGGATTTAATTTCTCAATATTAATACTTACTGAGTAGTATAATTTAATTCAATTAAAGTTGCGAAATTGTAATATTGGGCAGCTAATTCTTAGCTAAAAGACTAGAATTTGGGTAGTAGCTTCCTAAATTTATATGTATAACATTAGGAAGCCTACTTCAAGCTATTTTTTAACGGGAGGTCAGGTAATGGCGATCGCCACCATTAATCCCGCCACTGGGGAAACGCTCAAAACCTTTGAGTCACTCAACGATGCAGAAATTACCGCTAAACTCGATTTAGCTAATCAGACTTTTGAAAAGTATCGTCAGACTAGTTTTTCTGAGCGATCGCAATGGCTAGAAAAAGCTGCTGATATTTTAGAGCAAGACAAAGCAGAATTTGCTAAGTTAATGACTCTAGAAATGGGTAAGCCATTTAAAGCTGCGATCGCAGAAGTCGAAAAATGCGCCGCCGTCTGTCGCTACTATGCTGAACACGCCCCAGCTTTTTTGGCTGATGTCAGTGTAAAAACTGATGCTAGGCAGAGTTTTGTCCGTTATCAACCAATGGGTGCAATTCTCGCGGTGATGCCGTGGAATTTCCCCTTCTGGCAAGTGTTCCGCTTTGCTGCACCAGCGCTAATGGCGGGGAATGTCGGCTTACTCAAACACGCTTCCAACGTGCCGCAGTGCGCCTTGGCAATTGAAGATATCATCCGACGGGCAGGTTTTCCTGAAGGTGCGTTTCAAACTCTATTGATAGGCGCTGCCAAAGTCGCCGATTTAATGGCTGATGACCGCGTAAAAGCTGCTACCTTGACCGGAAGTGAACCAGCAGGCGCATCCCTCGCCGTCGCCGCCGGCAAACAAATAAAAAAAACAGTTTTGGAATTAGGAGGAAGTGACCCGTTTATTGTGTTAGAAAGTGCTGACTTAGAGACAGCAGTTGTCACAGCTACTACAGCGCGGATGTTAAATAACGGGCAATCATGTATTGCAGCAAAACGTTTTATTGTCGCAGATGCGATCGCAGACAAATTTGAAAAATTGCTTTTAGAAAAATTTGAGGCATTAAAAGTAGGCGATCCCATGCAACCGGATACCGATTTAGGCCCCCTGGCAACCCCTGGTATTCTCCAGGATTTAGATCAACAAGTTCAAGCTGCTACCAAAAGCGGTGGTAAAGTCCTCACCGGCGGACATCCTTTATCAGATCGTCCTGGAAACTTTTATCCACCAACCATTGTCATAGGTATCCCGCCTGAAGCACCAATTGCCAAAGAAGAATTTTTTGGCCCGGTAGCCTTGTTATTCCGGGTTCCAGATATCGATGCTGCCATTAAACTCGCTAATGACAGCCCCTTTGGATTAGGTGCAAGTGCTTGGACAACCAACGACCAAGAATGCGATCGCTTGGTTGAGGAAATCGAAGCTGGTGCAGTGTTTATCAACAGTATGGTCAAATCCGATCCTCGGTTGCCCTTTGGTGGCATCAAGCGTTCTGGATATGGCAGAGAATTGAGTATCCAAGGTATACATGAGTTTGTCAATCTTAAAACCGTGTGGGTTAAATGATTAGTCATTAGTCATTGGTCATTGGTCATTGGTCATTAGTCAAAAGACAAAGGACTAATGACTAATGACAAAGAACAAAAGTCTTATTCGTTAATAGAGTTGTCGGAAAATAAAATGAATACAGCAGAATTATTGGTGCAGTGCCTAGAAAATGAAGGAGTGCAATATATTTTTGGACTCCCTGGCGAAGAAAATCTGCACGTTTTAGAAGCACTAAAACATTCTTCGATTAAATTTATTACAACTCGCCATGAACAGGGTGCAGCATTCATGGCCGATGTCTACGGACGCTTAACCGGGAAAGCCGGAGTATGTCTTTCTACTCTTGGCCCTGGGGCAACTAATTTGATGACTGGGGTAGCAGATGCTAACCTCGATGGTGCGCCCTTAGTGGCGATTACCGGTCAAGTGGGAACAGATAGAATGCACATCGAATCCCATCAATATTTAGATTTGGTGGCAATGTTTGCACCTGTTACCAAGTGGAATAAGCAGATTGTGCGACCGAGTATTACACCCGAAGTAGTGCGGAAAGCATTCAAGCGATCGCAATCCGAAAAACCCGGTGCAGTTCACATCGATTTGCCAGAAAATATTGCTGCCATGCCCGTCGAAGGCAAACCTTTGCGTAAGGATAATAGCGAAAAAACTTATGCATCTTTTGCTAGCATTCGGGCAGCTGCCGCCGCAATTTGCCAAGCTGTGAACCCATTAATCTTAGTCGGAAATGGGGCAATCCGCGCTCAAGCCAGTGATGCTGTGACGCAATTTGCAACCTTGCTAAATATACCCGTTGCCAATACCTTCATGGGTAAAGGCATTATTCCCTACACACATCAATTAGCTTTGTGGTCAGTAGGATTACAGCAGAGAGACTTCATTACCTGTGGCTTTGATAACACAGATTTAGTAATTGCGATCGGCTATGATTTGATTGAGTTTTCCCCCAAGAAATGGAATCGTAATGGTGAAATTCCGATTGTGCATATTGGGGTAAGTCCGGCGGAGATTGATAGTAGTTATATTCCCAACGCCGAAGTCGTGGGAGATATTTCAGACTCCCTCTATGAAATTTTAAAATTAGCAGACAGACAAGGTAAACCCGATCCTTTTGCTATTAGCTTAAAGTCAGAGATTCGGGCTGATTATGAACAGTACGCCCATGATGACGGATTTCCCATTAAGCCGCAAAAGTTAATTTACGACTTACGCCAAGTGATGGGGCCTGATGATATCGTCATCTCTGATGTTGGCGCACATAAGATGTGGATGGCGCGTCATTATCATTGCCATAGCCCTAATACTTGCATAATTTCCAACGGCTTCGCGGCTATGGGTATTGCCATTCCTGGCGCTTTAGCAGCAAAACTCGTTTATCCCAACCGCAAAGTCGTGGCTGTAACAGGCGATGGCGGCTTTATGATGAATTCTCAAGAATTAGAAACAGCCTTGCGTGTCGGTACGCCCTTTGTCACCATCATTTTTAATGATGGTGGCTACGGGTTAATTGAGTGGAAGCAAGAAAATCACTTTGGCAAAGGAAACTCATCTTTTGTACATTTCAGTAATCCTGATTTTGTTAAATACGCTGAAAGCATGGGTTTAAAAGGCTACCGAGTTGAATCGGCTTTAGATTTGATTCCCACTTTGAAAGAAGCTCTCGCTCAAGATGTACCCGCCGTGATAGATTGTCCCGTAGACTATCGGGAGAATCACCGCTTCAGTCAAAAAGCCGGCGAGTTGAGTTGCGCGGTGTAAAAAGTACAGACGCGATTAATCACCTCTGTACAAGAGTTAGGAGTTATTTATTCCTAACTCCTTTAGTGTTTTAGTAGGGTACGTTAGCCTTTGGCGTAACGTACCGCTTTACTTCACTTTATTTATAAATAATATTTTTCCTCTTTCTTTGTGTCCTCTGCGTCCTTTGCGGTTCGTTAAAAAAACCACGAGTATCAAAGACTCGTCCACGAGTATCAAAGACTCATCCACGAGTATCAAAGACTCATCCACGAGTATCAAAGACTCGTTTACAATAAATTAGAAGTTATTGATTCTAACTCATCACTGATTTTTACTCTTACTTAATCGTTGTCTGGTTGGAATTTGTGCTTTCCTGCTTTTGGGCAATATCTTCTACTGCTTTGCATTGTCTTTTGTCAATATCTGACTTAATAATGAGTCCCTTAGTATTGAGCGATATTTCAACTTGGTATTGACCATTCACCATATTAATCGCAGCGTAAGTTACTGTACCAAACATCATCACTCCGCAAAGTGATAAGATAATTTGCAGAATTCCCAATTCTCGTCTCATTTTTAAAGCCCTAATCTCTTATATTCATCATTAAAGTTTGGTGCGGTGTGAGAACGGAGTTGAGAAATAGTCAACCATTGACGAGTTGTTAGTTGATTATCGGTTAACTTCAGGATGACTATAATTTCTAGAGTGCAAGACATTATCCCTAAACAGCTTTGCTATTTAGCGAGTATAAAAACCTGATATACTCACAGCAGTTTCTCGATGAGGAATGATGGCGCGATCGCTCCGAGTAGCCCCAGAGTATATTGAAAAAGTAAAGTCAGCACCTCAGCGTAACGGCTATCCCAGCCAACAGTCTTTCGCTACTGATATAGGACTTTCTCTATCCACAGTCAAAAGCTTTCTCACTGGTAAACCTGTTGACTATCTGAATTTTGTCGAAATTACCGAAAAATTGGGGTTAGACTGGCAAGACATTGCATACAAAGAACCAGAAACTCAACCGTTTAAACCTCAGCCAACTAACGGGGAAGCATCACCCTTCATCACAGGCGCACCCATCACCCAGCCACGTTACTTCTTTGGACGCGAAAAAGAATTAAAACGTCTCTTCAACTTACTCAAACGCCATCCCCTGCAAAACGCCGCCATTATCGGAAAAAAGCGCAGTGGCAAAACATCCCTGCTGCACTACCTCAAAACTATCACCATCACCCCAGCAGAAAAACTGCGTCCTGAGCAAAAATCTGACTGGCTACCGCATCCAGAAAATTACTGTTGGATTTTTGTAGACTTGCAAGACGCACGAATGCAAAGCCGAGAAGGATTGCTAAAGTACATCCTAGAATCATTGAAAATGCAAGTGCCGACACCTTGCGATTTAGATCGTTTTATGCAGGTAGTCAGCGATAATTTGCATTTTCCCACAGTCATCTTATTGGATGAGATTAGTGTTGGATTGGAACGCTGTCCAGAATTAGATGATGGCTTTTGGGAATGTTTGCGGTCTTTGGCAACTAACGGCACAGGGGGGAATCTAGCATTTGTCTTGGCTACCCCCGAATCACCGATTGAAATGGCGCAAAACACAGGACACAGTTCACCCTTTTTCAATATTTTCGGCTACACCGCATATCTGGGAGCATTGGCTGAGACAGAAGCGCAGGAATTGATAGCAAGTTCGCCCATTCCCTTCACTAACGAAGATGTAGAGTGGATTTTGACAGAAAGTCGCTGCTGGCCACTGTTGTTGCAAATCCTGTGTAGTGAAAGATTATTTAACTTAGAAGAAGGAGAGAATAATGATAACTGGCGTGAGGAAGGTTTACGACAAATGAAACCATTTGCTCATTTATTAGATTCATAACTAGCAGAGTAACTATGAAAGCACACCGAATTGAAACAAAGTTAACTAAAAACGGAACCTTAATTCTTGAGGATTTACCGTTTCAGGCTGGCGAAGCAGTAGAAATTATTGTTTTAGAACGTTTTCCCCAACCTTCAGAATCTAATCCTTATCCTTTACGGGGAACGGTTATTCACTATGATGATCCTTTTGAGCCTCCAGTACCTCTGGAAGATTGGGAAGTCTTGCAATGATAAACCTAAATTGTCATTGCGAGGAGGAACGACGAAGCAATCGCAAGGTTTTAGAATTGCTTAACTTTGTAATCTAGTTCTTCTCCAAAGGAATACGCAATGACAAATGTCTGAGGACATGATATTACATATAATTTCGCGGTTACAAATATAATAAAAGTTTGTTATGACTGAGTTTCTATGCCAAATAAGGATTAGAAATGAACAAGCAATATTATTTATATATCATGACGAATAACTATAATACTGTGCTGTATACAGGAGTAACGAACAATTTACAAAGGAGAGTTTATGAACACAAAGAGAAAAACATAGAAGGATTTACCAAGAAATACAATATTAATAAATTAGTCTATTATGAAATATTTGAAGATGCCTATACAGCCATTAGTAGAGAAAAACAGATTAAGGCAGGTTCCAGACAAAAGAAAATTGATTTAGTGAATAGCACCAATCAAGAATGGAAAGACTTATATGATGGATTGTAAATTTTACTGGTGTGATTGCGATCGTAGCAGGTTAAAGCTGAGTAATCCTAACCTTTGCGATTGCTTCATTCCGCTAGCGCTACATTCGCAATGACATAATAATCTGTCATTGCCAGCGAAGCGAAGCAATCCCAGCCTTGCGATTTGATTGCGATCGCAGATGAGTAATCCTAGTCATTGCGATTGCTTCATTCCGTTAGCGCTACATTCGCAATGACATAATAATCTGTCATTGCCAGCGAAGCGAAGCAATCCCAGCCTTGCGATTTGATTGCGATCGCTTCATTCCGCTAGTGCTACATTCGCAATGACAGATTATGTCATTGCCAGGGAAGCGAAGCAATCCCAGCCTTGCGATTTGATTGCGATCGCAGCTGAGTAATCCTAGTCATTGCGATTGCTTCATTCCGCTAGCGCTGCATTCGCAATGACATATTAACAAACAGTTTGTCATTGCGAGCGGAACGAAGTGGAGCGAAGCAATCGCAATGACACAGAGTATTAAATAAGGAGTGCAAAAACGTTGACCTCACCACAACTACCCCCCAACGCCTACACCGATGCACCCCAGGAGCACCCCAACTTAATACTCGGTAGCTTACAACTGCTTTTCTGGCTGGTTTTCCGTCCTTCAGCTTGGCGTAACCATCTCAAGCGCATTGATCCCATTTTAAACACCGATTCCTCTTTGATTATATTGTTGAGACAAGGGCGATGGCGGAACCTTGCTCTGTGGCGGCTGTTCATCCAGGGATACTTTATCTTACCTATCCTGGCTAACGTACTGCTGGGCTTGGTGCTGTGGATGTTGGGTGAACCAATCGCAACCATACTTGCTCCCGTAGCGTTCGGCGTGACGGCAGGTGTGGCGGTAGGTGTGGTGGTAGGTGTGGCGGTAGGTGTGGCGGTAGGTGTGGCGTTTGTGACGTTTGGCGTGGCGGTAGATGTGGCAGGAAGCGTGGCAGGAAGCGTGGCAGGAAGCGTGGCAGGAAGCGTGGCAGGAAGCATTGCGATAGGCGTGGCGTTCGGCATGGCGTTTGGTCTAGCATTCGGTATAGGAGTAACTTTTAACTCCTGGCGACCTATTCTATACTTTCCATTTCTGCTTGTCTGGAATTACTTCCTTTATAGATTAGACAAAGGGCGTAACAGTAAAAGCCCTTGTTTATTGCGCTTTCATTCTGCTTTCTGGGATGAGTGGCAATGTTTACATCTGCCTGGTTTAGACAAGCATCTCTTCTTTGTAATTGAACATAACCCAGTCGAAGGAAAAGCCGCGCTGAAATACCTGAGTACTAGTCGCCAACGCTGGGCAGCTCAGGCAGTTCAAGCAGCCAAAATTGAACTGAATGCGCGCATTTTAGAACGTTATATAGTAGATGTGGAAGCTATCCGCCAGGCTCATCGCAATCTGATATCTAGCGAACTAGATAGCCCAGTTAGCACTCTGCTAAATATTTTCAATGAGATCAGCGAGGATGTGGATGCTGCCCTGAACCAGAGAAGTTTTTATAGCCAGAGTCAAGTACTCAGCGCTGTTGCAGAGCGTTTAGATGCGAACTTGCGGGAAATTAATAGTAGTCAAAACGAATACTCTTCTCGCTTCTACCCTATTGCTCAAAGTTGGCTTAATGTAATCACCAATCATATAGACGAACTGGTTAAAATCATAGAACTCCAACAAGAAATTGATAATCCCTACATTATTGGCGTACCGCTCAACGAGCAACTAGAAATTTTCACCGGACGCACCAGCATTGGCTTACGCATTGAGCAACTACTGCGCGATCGCCGTCGTCCACCTCTGCTACTATACGGTCAGAGACGTATGGGTAAAACTTCCCTCCTCAATAACATCGGAAAGTTACTACCTAGTAACATTATCCCCATGTTTGTAGACTTGCAAGGCGCACCTTCATCAGCAAGTGACCATGCAGGTTTTCTCTACAACCTCGCTAGAGAGATGGAGAAGTCAGCGAAAAAGCAAGGTGTAACTCTACCGTCCCTAGTCCGCGAAGTGTTAAAAGTTGACCCCTTCACCTATTTCTATGAATGGCTAGATAAAGTAGAACAGGCTCTAGAACAAAATACCGCCTTACTAGCGCTAGATGAATTCGAGGTGCTAGACAACGCCATAGCCAAAGGTCGCTTTGATGAACAGGATGTTTTGGGTATGCTACGTCACCTCATCCAACATCGTCCCCGCTTCAAGGTGTTACTGGCTGGTTCTCATACTATCGAAGAATATCAGCGCTGGGCGAGTTATCTGATTAATGTTCAAGTAGTGCATATCTCGTACCTCAAAGAAGCAGAAGCACGACAATTAATTGAACGTCCTGTCAAAGATTTTACTCTCCGCTATGAACCTAACGCCGTTGAGCGAGTATTGCAACTCACCCGTTGTCACCCGTTCTTAGTACAACTAATCTGTGCAGAAATTATCGTCCTTAAAAACGAGCAAGACCCCTCTATCCGGCGATTGGCAACTTTAGCGGATGTAGAAGCTGCGATACCAGAAGCTTTGCAAAGTGGTGGCTTTTTCTTTGCTGACATTCAAAACAACCAAGTTGATGCGACTGGACAAGCTATTCTACGTTTTATCGCTGCTCAAGGGGAAGGGACTATAGTTAGCCGCCAAACTCTATTGCAACAGTTCCCCGATGCTGATATTACTTTCCACTTGCTGTTGCAACGTGAGTTAATTGAGGAAGTTGACGACGGCTATCGCTTCCAAGTGGAGTTGATTCGTCGCTGGTTTGTTTGAATCATGTCCGGTAAATTAATTTATGATATGTCATTGTCAAGGAAGCGAAGCGATCGCAAGGATGTTAAAATTGCAACTCTAGGAGACGCTGCGCGATCGCTTTGCTCGCAATGACAAGTGTTTAGCCAGACATAATATCAAAGACTCATCTGAGCTTAACTCGTTGCCCAGTATTTTTATTTACCAAACCGACGTTCTATATCATCTGCTTGGGAACCGCCACGAACTGAGTTAATCCGTAACGAGGTCTTATCTTTAGAAATGTTATATGTTAAAGGCTTTGTCTTAGATATTCGCGCTTCACCCTCTTTAGCCAAAGTCTGGGGTGGATACTTAATAATTAAAGCTTTTATTGCCTCAATCCGTTTGGGTACTGCTGGATGAGTGGTATCAAATTCAGAACCAGGAGTTTGAGCCAAAACCTGCATGACTCTCAAACATCCTTCTGGTTCAAAACCTGCTTTCACAGAAGCCATGTAGCCAATTTCATCAGCTTCAAACTCTTGTTGTCGTCCTTGTTCTGCTAAACGCTGTTCTAACTCTTTTTTCTTTTTCTCGACAATCTCGTTAATGCGTTGCTGTGATTGTACTTGTCGTTGAGTGCCTTGATTACCAAGAACGGAACCCAGCAAACCACCAAAACTTCCCCCAACTACACGATTTACAACCGCACTACCAACACTAGCAGCTGTTGACTCTTGGTTTGCAGCTTCTCTTTCTCCTAGTACTTCTTTGGTCGCTTCTTCCTGAATTTTGGCAATCAACTCACTTTTTTGAGCTTCGCCAACAGCGATGTGACGCTTGAGGTGATGTCCCATTTCATGGGCAACTACACAAGCTAATGCTGAGGAATCACCAGCTAACTGGTCAAGTATACCATCGTAAATGGCAACCAAGTTAACGTCACTTGCATAGGCATTGACATCATATTTGGGAACAGCCACAACCCGCCAAGGACGATTATCTAATTCGTTGGCACGCGCTACTCTATCTATAACGCGATAGAGAGTATAAAAATCTTCAGGTAATTCTTTTTTAGCTTGCTGGTAAATTGTTGTAGTTGTAGCTGCTGGTTTCTTTGGTTGGACTGGTTTAGCCTGGACTGGCAGCATTGCAGTGAACAAAAGTAGACACAAAGAACTAGTAGTTATGAGTGTTCTGTCCCACTTAAGCATTATTGTTGATACTCCTGTAATATAAGGATGATTTTTATACAATAATGCAAAAAATATTTTCTGTAAATTTGAGATTTACAGAAATGCTACAAAAGAAAGTCCGCTCAAGCAGACTTTCTTTTGTAGCTATGAGTGACGGTAGCCATAAGGGACTTCCAAGAAATAAATTATCCAAATAAACGAACCACAGAGACAAGGCAGCGCGGTCTTGGGGAGCCAGTGCGTTGGGCGGCTTTGCCGACTTGAAGCATCTGGCGTGGTTTCCCCCATGAGCGACTGCCGCACAGAGAACACAGAGAGAGGAGGAATAGAGAGAGTTTTCGCATCAGTTTTGGAACATTTTTTTATTTGGAAGTCCCTAATTACTTGCGTAGGCAGGGGACAGGCAACAGACAAAAAGGAATAAAAGTTTAAGGAGTTTTGTTCAAAAATCAAATAGGAGTCCTATATAAGTTAAGTACATCTTTACAGTTTGTGCTGGCGTAATTGCTCTACTATATATTCTTCTAATTCTTGTTTTTCTCTATTACTAGCATTTCGTTGATAAGTTCTGCCTGTTTCTTGCATAAACCGACGTTTCTCGCTTGGAGAAGATTTGAGCTTACTTCCCGATGCTTGCAGCTTTTGCTGTAATTCTTCCCAAGTCTTCTCTCCTACACTTTCACCTAGTTTTACCAGTGCCTTGGGTAGTAATGTTTTTGCCTCTCTTTGAAAATCTTCTTCTGTCTCAAGGGAAGCGAAATCTATTTTGCTGAAGTCGATATCGAGGTGAAATTTACTCATAGAATTGGATTTGTTTTTTTAATGATTATTGCCACAATGGGAATCTGCGAAGATTACTTATCGACATTTTTGTTGTCAGACAATGAGTATCAGAATTGAAATATATCAAATTATCAGTCTGCAATCCACCAAAATCTTCAAAAGCACGATTTTTTCTTGGTGCGTCTTGGCTCAAATAATGGTTACATCTCAGATAACTATTGATTTTAACGATTTTTAAAGAATAATTTAAGGCTTTTATATCAAAAGGAATATATATCTAGTTAATACAAGCCTAAGCAGGTTAGGAGTATTAAAAATGCTATCTTAAAGGCAAAGGTCATTTGCTCAATTTTTCAGGAAAACGCTATGACTACAACGCTCAGAGAACCTAATTCTATTGAGTCATTGCTAGGTAAAGAGGCTGAAGACCTGCTGACCTACAAAGCAAAGGTTTCTCAAGATTTACTACATTTGCCGGGGCCAGATTTTGTAGATCGAATCTGGCTCAACAGCGATCGCAATCCTCAAGTATTGCGTAACATCCATTTACTTTACTCTACAGGTCGTCTGGCAAACACAGGTTATCTCTCAATTTTACCAGTAGACCAAGGGATTGAACACTCAGCAGGTGCGTCTTTTGCGCCCAATCCGATTTACTTTGACCCAGAAAATATTGTCAAATTAGCGATCGCCGCAGATTGCAATGCTGTTGCTACTACTTTGGGAACATTAGGCATCGTATCACGGAAATATGCCCACAAAATTCCCTTTATTGCCAAAATCAATCACAACGAATTGCTGACTTTCCCCAATCAATTTGACCAGATATTGTTTGCTGATGTCGAACAAGCTTGGAATTTAGGGGCGGCTGCCGTAGGTGCGACAATTTATTTTGGTTCAGAGCATTCTACCAGACAAATTCAGGAAATCAGCAAAGCTTTTAAACGCGCCCATGAATTAGGGATGGCGACTATTCTCTGGTGCTATCTGCGGAATAACGCCTTTAAACAAGATAAAGATTACCACGTTGCGGCTGACCTCACCGGACAGGCAAATCATTTGGGTGTAACCATTGAAGCCGACATCATCAAACAAAAGTTACCCGAAAATAATAATGGTTACGGTGCTATTGCCAAAGCTAGTGGTAAGAGTTACGGCAAAACCGATGAGCGGGTTTACACAGATTTGACAACCGATCACCCAATTGATTTAACTCGTTACCAAGTACTAAATTGTTACTCTGGGCGTGTGGGGTTGATTAATTCTGGTGGCGCGACTGGTAAAAATGATTTCGCTGAAGCAATACGCACCGCCGTAATCAACAAACGCGCTGGTGGTTCAGGATTAATTTCTGGGCGAAAAACCTTCCAACGTCCTTTTGAGGAAGGTGTGAAGCTATTTCATGCCATTCAAGATGTTTATTTGTCGCCGGATGTGACGATAGCTTAGAGAGTGGGGAAGACAAGGGGACAAGGGGACAAGGGGACAAGGGGACAAGGAGAATAAATAACCCAATGCCCAATGCCCCATGCCCCATGCCCCATTCCCAAGGAATTCAGAAAAGCAAATCTTGGTAGAGATTCTGGGATATCCTTAGATAAGTGAAAGATTTGCCAAAAAATAGTAAGAATGAAGCTGGCAGCAAGAATAAGTAAGGTAACACCTTCATTAACCTTAGCGATCGCAGCCAAGGCTAAGGCACTGAAGGCAGAAGGAATAGATGTTTGTAGTTTTAGCGCTGGAGAACCAGATTTTGATACCCCAGCGCATATTAAAGCCGCAGCAGTTAAAGCTTTGGATGAAGGCAAAACCAAATATGGTGCAGCAGCCGGAGAACCAAAGTTAAGGGAAGCGATCGCCCACAAGCTTAAAATTGATAACGGTCTTGATTACAAGTCCGAGAATGTCATCGTCACCAATGGCGGTAAGCATTCTCTGTACAACTTAATGGTGGCATTAATCGATCCAGGTGATGAGGTAATTATTCCTGCACCCTACTGGTTAAGTTATCCCGAAATGGTGACTTTGGTTGGCGGGGTTCCGGTGATTGTATCTACAGATGCCACGACGGGTTATAAAATTACTCCCGAAGAACTCCGTAAAGTAATCACCCCGAAGACGAAGTTATTTATCCTCAACTCCCCATCTAATCCCACAGGGATGGTGTACACGCCAGATGAAATCAAAGCACTGGCGCAGGTAGTAGTTGATGCAGATATCTTTGTTGTCTCTGATGAGATTTACGAAAAGATTCTCTACGACGGTGCAGAACATATCAGCATCGGTTCACTTGGGAAAGAAATTTTTGACCGAACTTTGATTAGTAATGGGTTTGCCAAAGCCTATTCTATGACTGGTTGGAGACTTGGTTATTTAGCGGGGCCAGTGGAAATTATTAAGGCAGCGAGTACCATTCAAGGACATAGTACATCTAACGTGTGTACCTTTGCCCAATATGGTGCGATCGCAGCTTTGGAAAGTCCTCAAGATTGTGTCGAAGAAATGCGCCAAGCCTTCGCCAAACGCAGACAGGTGATGTTAGATAGACTCAACGCCATTCCCGGATTGAGTACTGCAAAACCAGATGGCGCGTTTTATCTATTCCCTGATATCAGCAAAACCGGTCTAAAATCCCTAGAATTTTGTGACGCTTTGTTGGAAAAACATCAAGTTGCAGTCATTCCCGGAATTGCTTTTGGCGCTGATGACAACATTCGCCTTTCCTACGCCACCGATATGGCGACGATTGAAAAGGGAATGGATAGATTGGAAAAATTTGTCAAGTCGCGTATTTAATTAGTTGTCATTTGTCATTTGTGAGGAGAATTTACCAAATCTCCAAATTTTAACTCCACCTTTTCGACTCAGAACGGGTGGAGTTCATTTTTAAACCTGAAGTTCCGAGTTTCACACAGGGGAAATGCATCTTATTTTCTAACAAAAACTAGTCTCTCAATGCCATCAAAAAAGCTAGTAGGCATCACTCCAAAAAAAAGATTATTTGTGCAGTCGATGCATCAGAATAGTATCAAGGGGCGATCGTTCTCAATATCACCCCTTGGTATTGGCAAAAACAAGATACAAAAGCTCTTTACAAGATTTGCGATCGCACTAATGACCTCTATGAAAAATCTAGCTCTACTATCTGCTACAGCCCTCACCGCCACAACTGGATTGGTTTTTGGGACAATGCAAGCCGCCTCTGCTGCCACTTTGACCTGGCAATGGAATTATTCTGGTACTGGTATAACAGCAAATGGTAATTTCATCAGTAATGACACCCCCGACGATTTGGGTTTTTATCAGATTACGGGGATTACTGGTACACGAAATGGTGAGACAATTACTGGTCTGCAACCTGCTGGGACTCCAATACCGGGAAACGAACCTTTTAATGTTGACAATTTAATTAGTCTTAATAGTCAGCAGTTAACGGGTGACGGTTTTGGGTATTCCACCTCCGGGGGAAACTATTCTAGTCCATTTTTTGCTGATTTTTTGCCAACACCGGGTTATTTAGAGGTTTTTTCTGCGCCACCATTGACACCAGGTTTTGAAAATTTTGGGACGGAAGATAGTGAATTACCCATTAGTTTTTCTGCAACTATAGTCAGCGTCCCTGAACCCACCTCTATCCTGAGCTTACTCGCCCTCGGCACTCTCAGCACATATTTAGCATTTAAACGTAAGAAGCTATCCAAATTAACTGATAATAAGCAATCGCACGGGGTTCAAGCATAGGTACTACTGCCTCAAATATTTATTAAATCTATGTTGTCGGATTTTTTCTGTTTTTATAGGACTTACTATCATGTCCGGTTAAATAATTGTCATTGCGTACCGCCCTTGGCGTTCCCGCAGGGTACGAAGAGAAGCAATCCCAAAAGCCTTGCGATTGCTATCTCTACGAGACGCTACGCGAACATTCCACTTCGTTGCATTCGCAATGACATATTACAAGTAATTTGCCGGACATGATATTTATTACGCATACTCTACAAATTCTTGGCGTTCTTGGCGTCTTGGCGGTATGCCTGCGGCACGCTACGCGAACGATAAATTAAGCTTTTCGGCAATTTTTGCGTAAGTCCTGTATTCATTCATAAAATGTTGAATAATTTGGTACTGCCAAAAGTTTTGATTTCAACTTTTAGGTTTATATTTTTAGATTAGGTGACAATCGGGGAGAAGTCGGTTAGACAAATATTGAAGCTATATCTAAACTAATTTTTACTAATCAATTTCCTTATTCATTAAGTTTAATTTAAGTTTAACAACAGATTATTGTTTGTTTAATTATTTTTCAAATTTAACAAAATTGAGAAAATTTAAACCCATAGATACAAATTCGAGTTGTTTTTTTGTTGAAATAATATACCGCAAGAGACAAGAAATTTTTAATTAATACATTTAATATAATTCAGTCCGAGATATTGCATTAACCATTTGTCTAATCAGACATAAATGCTGCAAATTGGGAATTTTTAACGAATAAAAGAGAAAATTTGCCAATTCAAGAAGTTTTCAGGTTGAGATTTATTAGTTTTCTAATGTTTACGCTAATTTGGCTTTATTAATGGAGGTAGTTGATGACTTCCTCAACCAGTGATTCTCAAATGACAGCGCAAGAAGCGCGGTCTGGAACTGAAAAGGCGATCGACCAAAGCTTTCTTTGGGGGACGCGGATACTAGCAATAGGTGTGGCGGGAATTCTGCTATGGATAGCAGGGCAAGTTGCTTGGAATTCAATACCTGCTATTCAACAAGTTGGATTAGAATTTCTCACAACTTCTGCTTGGGATCCTGTAAAGGGCGTTTATGGCGTGCTTCCTATGGCTTATGGCACAGTCGTGAGTTCTCTGATTGCGCTGCTTATAGCTTTCCCGGTTGGTGTGGCATGTGCGATCGTCCTCAGCGAGAATTTTTTGCCGTTATCCATTCGGACTCCCCTCACTTTTCTGGTAGAACTGCTAGCAGCCATTCCTAGCGTCGTCTATGGATTGTGGGGCATTTTTGTCTTGATTCCGTTTCTGCAACCTATCGGTGGATGGTTGCACGATAACTTTGGTTATATACCGTTGTTTTCCACGCGATATATTGGCCCAGGTATGTTCCCGGCTGGCATCATCTTAGCGATTATGATTTTGCCCATTCTTGCAACGATCGCTCGTGATTCTCTTGCCGCTCTGCCTAGTGAGTTGCGCTGGGGAGCTTATGGTATTGGAGCTACGCGCTGGCAAGCAATTTTCAGCGTACTCATACCAGCAGCATTTTCTGGCATTATTGGTGGCACGATGTTGGCATTAGGCCGAGCGCTGGGAGAGACAATTGCTGTCACTTTGGTGATTGGTAATAGTAACGATCTAAATTTTTCAATCCTAGCGCCAGCAAATACAATTGCCTCTCTGTTAGCCAATCAATTTGCAGAAGCAGGTGGTTTGCAAAGAGCTTCTTTGTTCTATGCCGGATTAGTGCTATTTGCGATCACACTTATAGTTAACATCGGAGCATATTGGATTATTCAAAAAGTGAAAAAATACTAATTAGTAATTGGTAATTAGTCATTTGTAATTGGCGATTAACCTTGAATTAAAAGCAAACGATCGCTAATAAAGGAGAAGATTCTGCTATGACAGCTACTAACCAGAATGGGGACTATGATGAATTTCCTACTCCTAAAATGGAGCGCTCTTACTCTACTCCCAGAACAGCAATTGATTTAGCGCTGACGATATTAGCATTTTTACTGCTAGGTATTGCCTTACTGCCCTTATTTTTAGTAGTTGGCTATGTGATTATCAGGGGAGCCAATCGACTCGATCTCGAACTATTTACTGGGTCGATACCAGCAGCGCTGCAACAAGGAGGAGGTATTGCCCCGGCGATTGTGGGAACGCTGATTGTAGTGGGAATTGCTGCTGCTATTAGCATTCCCTTTGGCATTCTTGCAGCAGTCTATTTGTCAGAATTTAGCTCTGGTAGGATAGCTAAGTGGGTTCGTTTTGCCACCAATGTCTTAAGCGGTGTTCCTTCGATCATTGTTGGCATCTTTGCCTATGGAGTAATTGTTGCCACAACAGGTACTTACTCTGCGGTTGCGGGAGGATTTGCCCTTGCCATTCTCATGTTGCCTATTGTGGTACGAACGAGTGATGAATCTTTGCAACTAGTACCGCAAGAGGTGCGGTGGGCATCAGTAGGTGTAGGGTCTTCTAACTTTCAGACTGTGTTGCAGATAGTACTACCTGCTGCTATGGGAGCGATCGCAACAGGAGTGACTTTAGCGATCGCCCGGGCCGCGGGAGAAACTGCACCTCTGATTTTTACAGCTTTGTTTACCCAGTTCTGGCCTCGCGGTATCTGGGAGCCAGTTCCCACTCTATCGGTCTTGATCTACAACTTCGCTGGTTTACCTTATGAAAATCAGCAGGAACTTGCCTGGGCAGCTTCGCTCATTCTGGTGCTGATGATTTTGCTAACTAGTATTCTCTCTCGTTGGGTAGCTAGTAAAACCACATATTAAACCACTGGCGAAAAAACTTTTATGTATCCTTCCAACCTCCTCAATCGTTATGAATTCTAGAAATCAGAATGAAAATCACCAAAACAACAATCCTCCCACCAAGCCAAAGCACGCAGATTCGAGTGAAACGGTTTTACAGGCAAAAAAACTGAGCGTCTACTATGGCGAAACTTTGGCACTGCAAGAAGTTTCAATGGATATCCTGAAAAACAGCGTCACTGCCTTGATTGGCCCTTCTGGTTGCGGTAAAAGTACGCTAATTCGCTGTTTTAATCGGCTCAATGACCTAATTGATGGTTGTCGGGTAGAAGGTAAAGTGATTTACCGTGGGAAAGACCTGTATGGATCAAAAATCGATCCTGTGGCGGTGCGGCGACGGATTGGTATGGTATTCCAAAAGCCAAATCCTTTCCCGAAATCGATTTATGAAAACATTGCCTACGGGGCTAGAATTAATGGCTTCAAGGGCGATATGGATGAATTAGTGGAGCGATCGCTCCAGCGAGCAGCATTGTGGAATGAAGTCAAAGATAAACTAAAAACCAGTGGTTTGTCGCTCTCTGGCGGACAACAACAGCGTTTATGTATTGCGCGGGCGATCGCACTTAAACCAGAAGTTGTCTTAATGGATGAACCTGCTTCCTCTCTCGATCCAATATCTACCGAGAGCGTGGAAGAACTAATTCACGAACTGAAGCAAGACTACACTATTGTGATTGTGACTCACAATATGCAACAAGCCACGCGGATATCAGATTTCACTGCTTTTTTCAATGCAAAGGCAGGAAAAAATGGTAAGCGATTTGGTTACTTAGTTGAGTACGACAAAACAGAAGCTATTTTTGAAAGTCCTCATGAAGAATCTACCAAAAACTATGTAAGCGGTCGCTTTGGTTAAAGGATAACCGAGTGACCTTTTTTTAATTGGAGCAAAGCGACTTGAGATTACTGGAAAACCCAAAAGGAATATTATGCTAACTCAACCTTTTTTGATGCGACGAGCTTTTCTCTTACCCTTAATGGCCATCTCCTTGGGTACTAGTGCTTGTCAACCACCAACTGCTGAAGATCCCTCACCAAATGCTAGCCCTGCTGCAAACATCGGTGGTGATAATGTCTCCCTCGTTGGGGCTGGAGCAAGTTTTCCTGCTCCGTTTTACCAGCGCTGTTTTAATGAGTACAATCAGCAAAATCCTAATATAAGGGTTAGCTATCAATCCGTAGGTAGCGGTGCTGGCGTACAGCAGTTTACACAAGGAACAGTGGATTTTGGTGCTAGCGATGTGGCAATTACGCAAGAAGAAAGACAAAAAATTGAGCGCGGGGCGCTGACAATTCCCTTAACTGCGGGGGCGATTGTACTTGCATACAACTTACCTGGTGTAGAAAAGCCTATTAGATTGCCACGAGAAATCTACCCGGCAATCTTTACAGGAGAAATCAAAAATTGGAATAACCCACAAATTGCTCAAGCAAATCCCGGTGTGAATTTACCCGATTTACCGATTACAGTCGTGCATCGTTCTGATGGTAGCGGTACTACAGCCGTTTTCACGGAACACTTAAGCGAAATTAGCCCGCAATGGAAAAGTAAAGTTGGTGCAGGTAAAACTGTAAACTGGCCTGCGGGTGTTGGCTCTAAAGGTAATGAGGGAGTTACTGCCCAGATTCAACAGAGCCAAGGTGCAATCGGCTATGTAGAATACGGCTATGCCAAGCAGAATAAGATTCCTTTTGCTGCCTTAGAAAATAATTCTGGCAATTACGTTCTCGCTTCATCTGAGACATCTGCTAATGCGTTGGAGTCAATAGAATTACCAGCAAACTTAGTTTCTTTTGCTAGAGATCCAAAGGGAGAACAATCCTATCCGATTGTAACCTATACCTGGCTTCTAGCTTACGACCAGTACCAAGACCAACAAAAAGCTCAAACTCTGCAAAATGTTGTTGAATATGCATTGAATGAGTGTCAAAAATTCAGTGAAGAGTTAGGATATGTACCTCTGCCAAAACCAGTCGTAGATAAAATACAACCTACGGTACAGCGAATTACCAAGGGTTAGTATAGCGGTTCTCCTTTACATGAGGTACACCTGTAATGTCATTTGTGATTTGTCCTTTGTCCTTGGTAAACACAAAGGGAGCATCCACTTTTGGAAGAAATACTGGGCGATTGGAAATCGCGGCTACACAAACGAAGTCCGCCTTCGCGGACTCTCTGAAACCCGCGAAGGCGGGTTTAGTTTGTATAGCCCCAGACTTCTAGTCTGAGGGCAATCCGCCAAAAGTGGATGCTCCTAACACAAATGACTAATGACGGTCTACACGGGAATAAGCGCGTTAGCTTATTACTAATGCTCTCTCAAATCTACATCAACTTCATTTCCTGTAACCCCTGGCGTAGCCTCTTTGCCTCTTCGGGATTATACCTTTCATGAATAGCGATCGCTTTTTTAAATGCTGTTAAACTCTCTTGATGATTGCCAGCTTTGAGCAACACTACCGCTAAATTTTGATAGGCTTCGGCATAGTTGGGATTTAAGGCGATCGCATTTTGATAATATGCGATCGCATCTGTCAATAAACCCAAAGCTTTAAACGTCATCGCTAAATTATAATGACCAAAAACAAAAGTCGGGTCAATTTTTAAAGTTGTGGCGTAAGCTGTTTTCGCACCGTTGAAATCTCCGGCTGCTTTGAGTAAGTTACCCAAGTTGTTGTATGCTCCTAATTTGAGGATGGGATAAATAGGCAATTTGATTGCAGTTTTATAGTGAGAAATCGCCTGTGGAAATTTTTGCAAGCGACTGTAGGCAATGCCTAAATGATAGTGAAGTTCATATAAAATATCGTAATTGTCTTCAGCCGCGCTAATTCCTCGTCTCAACAACTCCATACCTTGGGTAATTTTTCCCGTTTCCACATACAATGCCCCTAATTTACTGCAAACATAGGGGTCATCGGGATGAGTAGCGAGAAACCCTTCCATCGCCGTAGCTGCTTTGCCATATTTGTTATTTTGAGCGATCGCACTTTTTTGATATCCTACGTGTGAAAGTGCCACTCCTGGTAAATAACCCACTTGCCAATGAGGTTCTTTAGTTAAAATTTCTGACACGCTATCATCCACTAAGGCATGATAAGGACGGTCAAAGCGAATATCTGGATGATTGCGGAACAGCCTGGAAACCAGAGAATAGGGAGATTGTTCTGCACCAACTTCATGGCGGACGAGGTTGATGAGCAAGTATTCGTCTCTTGCGATCGCTTCTCGTAACTGCGGTACAATTGCTGGAGTCAAAGTTTCATCAGCATCTAATACCAAAATCCAGTCACTAGTGACATATTTTAAAGCTGCATTACGGGCAGCACTGAAGTCATTACACCATTTAAAATGATGGACTTTTGCACCGAGTTGTTGGGCAATATTGGGAGTGCGATCGATTGAGCCTGTATCCAAGACTACCATTTCATCCACCACTTTTCTGACACTATTTAAGCATTTAGGCAGTGTGGCAGCTTCATTTTTTACAATCATGCACAGGCTCAAAGTCATAATTTAAAAATTGGGAATTGGGGATTGGGAATTGGGAACTGGGAATTGGGAATTGGGAATTGGAAATAGGGAATTGGGAATTGGGAATTGGGGATTGGGAATTGGGAATTGGGAATTGGGAATGGCTCAAGAATCAATCAATAGTTGTTCTTCCTCTGCTCCCCCTGCTCCCCCTGCTCCCCCTGCCCCCCCTGCTCCCTGCCCCCTTGCTTCTTCCCCATTCCCTATTCCCCATCTAAATTTTGTGTAAAAATCAAGATTAACAAAATCAGTGAGTGAGTCAATCCGGGAGAAGGGGTGAATTTAATGCAGGGTCAAACCATAGGTGGACGCTACCAAATTCTCACCCAACTGGGACAAGGAGGGTTTGGCACGACTTTCTTAGCTCAAGATATGCAAAGACCAGGGAATCCACAATGTGTTGTTAAGCATTTTAAACCACTCTCTACCGATGCATACACTTTACGAGAAGCTAAACGTTTGTTTAACCAGGAAGCATTAACCCTGGAAACATTAGGAAAGCATGACCAAATTCCTCAACTATTGGCTCACTTTGAAGAGAATCAAGAATTTTATTTAGTTCAAGAATTTATTCCAGGTCACGATCTTACCAAAGAAATACCTCCTGTACACAACCCATTGAGTGAGCCGGAGGTGATTAAACTACTCAAAGATATTTTGTTAGTTTTAGCATTTGTCCATCAGCATAATGTAATTCACCGGGATATTAAGCCGGCTAATATTCGGCGAAGAACATCAGATAACAAGATAGTACTAATTGACTTTGGGGCTGTCAAACAAATTAGTACTCAAATGGCTAATTCTCAAGGACAAGCAACTTTTACGGTAGCCATTGGTACTCATGGTTATATGCCGAGTGAACAAGCTAATCGCACTCCACAATTAAGCAGTGATATTTATGCAGTAGGAATTATTGCTATTCAAGCCTTAACAGGGATTAATCCTGCTGATTTTGGCGGTCAAGGACTACCAAAAAACCCTGATACTGGCGAAATTGATTGGCGCAACCAAATACAAGTAAGTCAGCAGTTAGCAGAAATTTTAGACACAATGGTGCGTTATGATTTCCGTCAGCGCTATTCGACAGCAGCATCAGCATTGCAAGCTTTAGAAATGCTGGAAAAAGTACCAGACACTAAAATTTATAAACCCCTACCATCTACACGGCCTAAAAAAGTTTTTATCAGTGTGGCAATAACCGCAGTAGTTGCTACCGTAAGTTTATGGTTATTACAATTGCAAGTTTCTACACGAAACTTTTTGACTTATGAAGATTCTAGTAATGGCATAAAGATAAAATATCCAAAAAGTTGGAAAATCCAAGAAGCACCAAACCTAATAACTAAAGAATTAGTGACATTTTTATCACCTAAGCAAAGTGATGCAGATAATTTTCAAGAGCTTTTGACTATAACTATTGAAGATTTTTCTGGTACATTAAGTGAATCACAAGATTTATTTATTAAAGAAGTTAAAGCCACTTTATCTGATGCAACTATTGTAAATACGAGTGAAACAATTTTAGCTAATAAACGGGCTAATCAATTGATTTATATCGGTAAAGATGGAAAAAAGAGTTTAAAAAATTTCCAAGTTTGGACTTTAAAGGGTAATCAAGCATACGTTATTACCTATTCAGCAGCAACAGAGGATTACGATCGCTTCTTGCCAACAGCAGAGAAAATGATTAAATCATTTGAAATTAAGTAATGCTTCTGTGATGATGGAAAGTGCGCTAGTGTTCTTGCAGCGATTAGAAATCACGGCTACACAAACGAAGTCTGCCTACGCGGACTCAAAGGAATTGAAACCCACGGAGGTGGGTTTTGTCTGTATAGCCGCATTCGCGTAGCGTGCCGGAGGCTGTATTCCATTCGCTAGGGCAAACGTGTTTTTACAAAAGTGAGATGCTCCCGCCACAACTATTGCTATTCAATAATCTAGTGTCTGGTTCTAAGACATAAATATTTGCCCACAAAGATCAAAAGCTCTTTGAGTAAGTAGGCATAATTAAATAATAAGATGTCATTGCGAGCGAAGCGAAGCAATGAAAGAACAATAAGTTATTATCCGAACATGATATCAAATCGTTATTTTCGTTACAAACATTAGAATTTTCGTTACAAAAAACCATTTTTGTTACTAAAATCATTATTTTTGTTACAAACATTATAAATTTTGTGATAAAAAAACCATTTTGGTTAGTAAAATCGTTATTTTCGTTACAAACATTAAAATTTTCGTTATTAAAATCGTTATTTTCATTATTAACGCTGTGCTTTAAGTTGTATTGAACCCAAATTTTAGTCAATAAACGCGCAAATCTTGGATTTCATTCCTCAACACAATCGCAATGATATTCCCGTGACTAATAACATCAAAGATTTTACTAATATTCCTAACTTACAATTAGAGAACTGGTTAGAAGATTAGACATAGATTAATTGTAACATTTTGAATATAAACCTTAGACAGACGCAGACGGGCGTAGATAAGTTTGATAATCATCTGTATCTATCCGTGTTTTTCCTATGAACGAAGAAGTCTCCAAAAAACTAGAGTTAATCAGGGAAACCTTGCGTGATGAAGTGCAAGGCGTGCGTTTGCGCGGTACAGACTGGTTTGCCTGGGCAACGGGTGGCGCTTCTAGCACCGTGCTGCTTACTGCTGAAACTGGCGTAGCAGAAGTATTAGTAACTACTCAAGATGCTTGGGTATTAGCGGATGAAATTGAAGCCCAGCGTCTTATTGATGAAGAACTGCCAGCTAATTTTAAGTTGCATATCAACCCTTGGGCTGATGCTGCTGCGCGTGAGTCTTTTGTTCGTGATGTAATTGGCGGCAAAAAAGTAATTAGCGATCGCCCCATCTCTAATTTAGAAAAGCCGTTACCCCCATCTCTGCAATCACATAAACGGGTAATGATGCCAAGTGAATTAGAGCGATATCGTCAAATTGGGCAAAAAGCTAGCGTTGCAATGACGGAGGTACTCAAAGCCGCCAAGCCAACTTGGACAGAATATCAGTTAGCGGGTGCGGGTGCAGAGGCGTTATGGGCGCAAGGCTTGCATCCAGCGCTGACACTGGTAGCAGGTGAGAGGCGTTTACCGTTATACCGTCATGCTACACCCACCGGAGAACAGATTGGGCGGCAAGCGATGTTGGTGTTTTGCGCTAGGGGTTATGGTTTGTATGCAAATCTAACTCGATTCGTTTGTTTTGGTGCGCTTTCAAACGAACAAGCCGAGTTACATTCCCACGTCCGCGAAATAGAAGCAGTAGTTTTGAATTTGTGCCAACCCGGAACCACTCTTGATGCAATTTATCACGCACTAGCTCAGGTTTATGAGCAGCATGGATTTCCCAATGCCATCCTTGAACATCACCAAGGAGGAACCACCGGATATTTAGCGCGAGAAATCGTAGCAAATCCAACTACTAGTGATACTTTGGCAGAAGGTATTGCTGTCGCCTGGAATCCTAGTTTACGAGGCGCAAAGGTTGAAGATACTTTTGTGATTCTGAAGGATGGAAAGCTGGAAAATCTGACTTTTGATCCAAATTTTCCTAGTGTTGAGGTAGAAGGAAGGTTACGCCCAGTACCTTTATACAATTAAAAATTATGAATTTTCAACAAGTATTCGGCCAACCACCTGAAACTAAAGCCAGTGCGCCAGGAAGAGTAAATTTACTAGGCGAACATACCGACTATAACGACGGCTTCGTTCTTCCGACTGCGATTCCTCAAAGCACGACGGTACAGTTAGGTTTAAGTAGCGATCGCCATCATCACTTTTACTCTGAAAATCTCGATGAGCAAGTGGATATTTTAGACCTCAATCATACCCCGTCTGGATTTGCCAGTTATATTTTTGGCTGTATTGAGGTTTTGCAAAAAGCCGGATCCACAATCCCATCGCTTTGTGTATACGTCCAATCATCGGTTCCGATGGGTTCGGGTTTGTCTAGCAGCGCCGCCTTAGAAGTAGCAACACTCCGGGCAATACGCCAACTTCTGAACCTTCCCATTGATGATGTTGAAATTGCTCAATTCGCCCAGCAAGCAGAAATTCACTATGCTGGCGTGCAATGCGGCATCATGGATCAAATGGCTTCTAGTTTGGCTGACACTGAACATATCTTGTTTTTAGATACTCGGACTTTAGAACGCCGGGTAATGCCTTTGCCTGACAAAACGGAAATTTTGGTAATTGATAGCGGTGTACCCCGCACACTTGCAAGTAGCGGTTATAACCAACGCCGGGCTGAATGCGAAGAGGCGGCGCGATCGCTAGGAGTTAAGGCGCTGCGAGATATCACTGATGTTAAAGTAACAGAAAAACTACCAGAACCCTTACAGCGTCGGGCCCGCCATGTGGTTACAGAAAATAACCGCGTCTTGGAAGTCTTACAGGGAGTAACATCTGAGCGCTTTGGCGAATTGATGAATGCTTCCCACGCTAGTTTGCGAGATGATTATGAAGTGTCTGTACCTGCGCTGGATACTCTAGTAGAACTGTTACAAAAAACTCCGCAAGTGTTGGGTGCTAGACTGACAGGTGCTGGTTTTGGCGGGGCAAGTGTAGCTTTGGTTACTTCAGGTGAGAGCAAAGCTATTGCAACTCATGTCCTTGAACAATACAATCAAGCAGGTTATAACGGACAAATTTTGGTTCCTTCTTTGGGATTAAGTGATGCAGCCTAAAGTTGTTTATGGAAACGCAGCCGTTGAAGGTGTAAATCGTTGGGGATGGTTCATGGGTCACTTTATCACCCCTGAAGACGATCCGCGTTCCACGGAAATGCTAGAGGTAAAATGGGCTGTCCACAAAGCAGGTGACAGTAGAACTGATTGGGCAGTAAATAACCAAGCCGCTACCCTTTCAATTCTCATTCATGGAGAATTTCGCCTGCAATTTGAAGATAGAGAAATTTTATTATCTCGTGAAGGTGATTATGTTCTTTGGTGTGCAGGTGTGACACATTGGTGGGTTGCTGAGTCTGACTGCACGATTCTCACTGTCAGATGGCCTTCAAAGCCAGGCGACAGTGTTGCATTGCCTGGAGTGTCAAAGAGTTAGTTTGCTATTCATTTAAAACTTTTATTCTCTCCCGAAGCGCGGATTAATTCAGCTATAAGAGCAGCGATCGCAGATACTGAAATCAACATCACACTCAAAGCGTTAATATCAGGCTTGACTCCTGTTCTAATGCGGCTAAAAATTTCCATCGGTAGGGTGTTAGAACCGCTACCGGCAGTAAAGCTGGAAATTAGAAAGTCATCTAAGCTGAGGACAAAAGCCAAGAGACAACCAGCTAAAATGCCAGGCATCAATTGAGGTAACAATACTTGCATGAAAGCTTGGATTGGTGTAGCGCCTAAATCTAGCGCTGCTTCTTCTAAGTGGGGATCTAAATTGGTGAGTCGGGAACTAACTACAAGTCCAACGTATGCCAGACAAAACACGATATGGGCTGCCACTATTGTCCACAAACTCAAGGGTATAGCAAAGGCAGCTAGGCATACTAGGGTAGCCACTGCGATCGCAATATCAGGAATAATCAATGGTAAGTAAGCAATACCCCGATACAATTTCTTACCAGGAAATTGGTAACGCGCCAACCCGACGGCCATCAAGGTTCCCAACACTGCTGAAACCCCGACTGCACAACCAGCAACGATCATACTGTTTTGCAAGGCTGATAAAATGCGATCGTCGCTGAACAACTTGCGATACCAATCGAGAGTAAATCCTTGCCAACCTGCACTGTAGGGCGACTGATTGAAGCTATAAAAGCCAAGTACCAGTATGGGCAGGTACATGAACACAAATATCAGTAGTGAGAAAACCGCCTGCCATGAGACACGCGGTTTTTTGAGAGATGAGGAGATATTCACGTTTATATAGATGATTTTTATTGATAGCAATACAAAATATCACGTTTTGCGTAATAAGTCAATTATTCAACTCTATTTTCTCCCTTTTGTCTACTAAAGAATCTAACTTATGGGAGTAGATAAATTAAATTATTGTAACTTCCTATTGTCTTTAAATTAGGATATAGCAGCCTTAAATCATTCGTGAACAATAAGATCCCCGACTTCTCAAAGAAGTCGGGGATCTTAGTCTCTCGATTTTCATAACTCATTTAGGATTGCTATAGATTGATTGCTACCTTTAAGAATTTGAATAGAACTTCTTATAATAAAAATTACTGTTTCTGATTTCAAACTACCTGCTTTACAAAAATCTATATTTTGGTCATTAAACGTTTTATTTTTTAATAAATATTTGTAATTTGAATAATTAACTCCCAACAAAAGAGATTTATCGCCTGATATCACTATTTAACTTAGATTTTGGCGATTTTAAGAAACTCCTGTTTATCAAAAAAGCTACATTAAAAATTGCGCTAAATTACCAAAAATTAAGAGATTGAAATATATTTACCTCTCTAGGAGTGGGTGATTTACATACCAGGATAGACGAGGAATATAGAAGAATAATCATAAAATTTGAAAATAATTGTAACAAACTTTAGTATCTGAAGTTATTTTCTAGTGTCAAGTGAATAAATTACAGCACTACAACAACACAAAGAAAAAACTTCTAATTCAATTCTGATTTATTAGGAGGTTTGTGATGCGAATAGCTCAAGTAGCTCCATTATGGGAGAGAGTTCCGCCTCCAGCTTATGGTGGTATAGAACTAGTAGTGGGGTTACTGACCGATGAATTAGTCCGACGCGGCCACGAAGTAACTTTATTTGCATCAGGAGATTCGATCAGCCTGGCAAAACTAGTGTCAGTTCATCCCCGTGCCATCAGACTCGATAGTAGTATTAAAGATTACAGCGTTTATGAAATGTTGAATCTAGCTTCGGTTTATGAACGCGCAGAAGAGTTTGATATTATTCACTCTCATGTAGGGTGTGGGGCACTGGCTTACGCAAATCTCGTCACAACCCCAACGGTTCACACCTTGCACTGGATTTTCACACCCGATAACGAAAAGATGTTTAGTTTTGGTAAAAAACAACCCTACGTCAGTATTTCCGATGCACAACGAGAATCAAGGTTAGGGTTGAACTATCTAACAACGGTTTACAACGGAATTGATGTCAGCAGTTATAACTTTCATGCCCAACCAGAAGATCCGCCCTACTTAGCATTTTTGGGTCGGATGTCTCCTGAGAAGGGAGGGCACTTAGCAATAGAAATTGCTAAACAAACTGGTTGGCGTTTGAAAATGGCAGGTAAAGTTGATGCAGTTGATGCAGAATACTTTGAGAGGGAAATCAAACCGCACATCGACGGGGAGCAAATTCAGTATCTAGGTGAAGCTAATCATGCTCAAAAAAATGCTCTCATGGGAGGTGCGTTTGCAACTCTATTTCCCATCACTTGGCGGGAACCCTTTGGATTGGTGATGGTTGAGTCAATGGCTTCGGGTACGCCAGTGATTGCGATGAACTTAGGATCTGCCGAGGAGGTAATTTCCCACGGGAAGACGGGTTTCCTCTGCAATAATATTCAAGAATGCGTCACTGCGCTCGATCGCGTAACAGAGCTAGACCGCTATAGTTGCCGCGAGTATGTCGAAAACCGTTTCAGCGTTAAACAAATGACTAATGGCTATGAGGCGGTTTATCAAAAAATAATAGCAGAACGATTTTCTCGGAATGGGCATTTACGCAGTTTGGTTGGTCTAACTAGCGATCGCATTTAATTTGTCTGCCCCAGATCCCCGACTTCTTTGAGAAGTCGGGGATCTTAAAGACTGCTACCAAATCAGGCGATCGCGCCATTTTTCCAATGTTTTCGCTTTAACTCCTGGAACTCTTTCTAAGTCTTGTAAAGATGTAAACTTCTGCTGTTGACGGCTAAGAATTATCCGTTGCGCTAACTTCTTACCCACACCGGGAAGAGTTTCTAATTCTTCCGAAGTTGCAGTATTAATATTTATTTGTTTAATTGCTTGTAGTTCACTTGATGAAGAACTTTTTATCTGGGGACACTGTGTTCGTTCTAATTTAATTTTTTCTTGAATTGCTGGTGGTAAGCCTGGTTTGACTTTGCTATAAAGACGAGCAAATTCCCGGACATAATGAGCAGCAACTAGAGGACTTTCAATTACTACAAGTGTCTCATCATTACCATAATTAGCAGCGTCTGACCAATTATGAGAACCTGCAATTACTTTTTGGCTATCAATTACACCAAATTTGTGATGTAACAAATCGCCTTTGGGTAACACAGGTACGCCTACGGTGGTAATTGGATTTTGCCAAGGATGATTATCAACTTCATATTTACATTTATTGCTAAGAGCAATCCCCATCATATCTAAGGCTTCACTGTAGGGGCGGTAGGCAAATTGTGGTTCAATTAAAGCGCGAATTTGCACACTTTGTTGATGGCGATTTTCTAAAATATTGGCAAGACGTTGATCAGAAAAGACAAATAACGCCAAATCGGTAGATTTAGTTGCCGAATCTAAAGTTTTACCAATTAAACCGTTACTACTATTACTCCAAGATTGAGTCGGAGAGGTAGGCGAAAATTGTACAGTAATTGTGCTTTGATTTAATGTAATTTGTTTAGGCGAACGCATCGGTTTTTGCAAACCAAATTTACTATCTGGTTTACCTCCCGGCCCATCTCCCCACATAATATTAAACTCTTCTGTAAATAAAGATGCTAATTCTGGGCTGTCAATTTGCAATAAGTTATTGGCATTACCTAAAGTATTAGAATTTGTGAAATCACCATAAGTATCACTTAAAGTAAAATTGGCCGAAGTGATAATTACAATCCGATTATCCACAATCACAAATTTGTGATGCATCAAGCTGCTACCAACTGAACCATCTGCTCGATCGTCTATCCAAGGAATTTGAGCATTCTGCAAAATGATCAAAGCATCTTTTTGATTGATTTCTGCTGGACTAAGTTGATTATCCTGGTTGATATCGATAAATTGGCGAAATTCGTTGTAGCGTTCCTGTTCCCTTTTATCTAACTTACCTACTTCAGCAGATGTTAAAGTACTCCAAGGTCGGCTGTAAGTATTTTCTAAAATTATCCTGACTTTTACCCCAGCCTTTTGTCTATCAACCAGTGCTTCGGCAACTTTAGGTAAACGTAATTCTTGCACCGCCACATCTACTGTAGATTTAGCTTGGGTAATCGTATTGACAATCTGTTTTTCTAAATCATCCCCAAGGCGAGTTTGCTGACGGTAAGCTTCCTTGTATTCTGAAGATTCAGAATGGTTAAAGTAAACTTGAACTAACGGATCTTGTGGTAAAGGTGCTGGACGCTGATTAGAAGACTGGACTCGTTGACAACCAGCGAGGGAGAATATCAGTAAAAAGATATATAAAAAATATCTTTGTCTAGAGATAAATTGCACTGTAATCTGTTAAAAGTGGATTGGAAGTGGATGGATTTATCATTCCCAAAATTTGGTGTTTTGAATTAAGTAGAGAAATGCTTTTCTAAACAAAGCGAAAAATCCACTCCTAGATACAGGATGACAAAGATTTTTTTCAGTATTTATCCACTGAAACTGTATATTCTGAAAAGATCGCCAGCTTATTACCAACGTGTGTTTTCACCATTATCGGCTATATGCAAATTTATCTAGATTACAGCGCCACTACTCCCACTCGAAAAGAAGCGATCGCAGTTATGCAAACAGTCCTCACTCAACAGTGGGGCAATCCCTCCAGCTTACATGAGTGGGGACAACGCGCTGCAACGGTTGTGGAACAAGCCAGAGTCCAAGTTGCTGGTTTAATTAACGCCGCCAGTCCTGAAGCGATCGTTTTTACCTCTGGTGGCACTGAGGCAAATAATCTAGCGATTATGGGTGTAGCTCGGTTGTATGCTGTTCCTCAACATATTATTATTTCCAGCGTCGAGCATTCCGCAATTTCTGAAACAGTAAAGTTGCTAGAAATGTGGGGTTGGGAAGTTACACGCTTGTCTGTAGATATTAAAGGTAGAGTTAATCCCGTAGATTTAAAGGCGGCATTGCGACACAACACAGTTTTAGTTTCTATAATTTACGGTCAAAGTGAAATTGGGACAGTGCAAGCGATCGCAGAACTGGGTAAGATTGTGCGATCGCACGGCGCTTTGTTCCACACAGATGCAGTGCAAGCTGCGGGACGTTTACCCATAGATGTGCAACAACTCCCCGTAGACTTAGTTAGCCTTTCGAGTCATAAAATATATGGCCCCCAAGGTGTAGGGGCGCTATATCTGCGTCCTGGTGTGGAATTGATGCCCTTACTGGGTGGTGGTGGGCAAGAAATGGGACTGCGTTCTGGTACGCAAGCAGTACCGATAATAGCGGGGTTTGGTGTAGCAGCAGAGTTAGCAGCCGAAGAATTGCCTACAGAAACACCACGATTGATTGAGTTACGCGATCGCGCCTTTGCCCAATTAGCTGAAATTCCTGGTTTAATCCCCACAGGACATCCGTATCACCGCTTACCTCACCATGTAAGTATGTGCTTAGAAAACGCCGATGGTAAAAAATTGAGCGGTAAAACCTTGGTACGACAGCTAAACCTTGCTGGCATCGGCATCAGCGCTGGTGCTGCTTGTCACAGTGGTAAACTTAGCCCAAGCCCGATATTGTTAGCGATGGGCTATTCTGAAAAAGCTGCCTTGGGCGGAATTCGCATCACATTGGGGCGTGATACCACTGAAGCTGATATAGATTGGACGGTAATGGTGTTGAAGCAAGTTTTGCAAAGGCTGACACCGGATTTATCTTTAGTTAAGCGTTAAATTAAATGTGACAAATCGCATACCTGTGGGAATACTAGCCGTATAAACTAGCTAAACACAGGTGCGCGATGAGAGAAATTGGGGTAGTGAAGTCATTTAAAGAAGTTGGCAAAATTAAATGGTTTGGTGGTTTCAACAATCAAACAGGTCAAATAAATGATTATGGATTTGTAGAATGTCAGGGAAAAGGTGATATATGGGTGCATAGAACAGAAATTTATTGTTCAGAATCTGATTTAAAAGAAGGAACACTAGTAAAGTTTGAATTAAGAATATATGGTAACGGATATAGAGCAAGCAATTTGCACTTACTTAATTTAAGTGAAGAAAAAGATTCCGATATCATTGAATGCTGCTTTAATCATAGCGATCCTAAATTTTGTGCGTTGGCATTTTGGGCATATCTCAATAATAACTCCATCGAAGAAGCTGTTTCTTTAGCCGATAAAAAGTTAAATATTTTTCTCCCCTGGCAAAAGAATCGTTTTTTAGATTACGTGCCAGAGACTATTCTGATGCACTATAAAGCTCGAAATATTCGACAATTATTGCCATATAATAAGCAGTTAAAATTATGCTTACAGCTTTTACCTGATGATTTAAGTATAGAAATAGATGCTGCTTTGCGAGAGGAAGTATTTAATATTATCTCAAATCTTCAAAATGAGAATTTGGAAAAATGTGATAAAATTATCGGCAAATTATATAAATTGTATGTCGATTATCCAGAAGCCCGTAAGCGCCTCAATATAAAATTACACGTAAAATGCTTGGTTGAACTGATAAGCAATTTAGAAAGTGTTTCTATTAGAGACATATTATTATCTGAATTGCGAAATATTTTAGTCCATTGCAAATTAGGCATTTTGTGGATAAATATACCTGATTGTATTATTCTGGAACAACAGATTTGGCCTATAGCATCAGGAGATAGACGTATTGGTATTCTTGTAAGTCAAATCAGTAGTCAACAAGATTTAAATTATCAAGATAATATTTTGAAAATTGCAGAGATACTTGAAGATTCAGCAGAAGAAGATATCACAAAACTAATTTCTATATTTCGACACAAGAATTTGGTTAAATCTCACGACGCAATTATAAAATTTTTACCTGCTGTTGAACAAATTACTATTCTGGGAGCAAGACTAAACGAAAATGTTAGTGAAAACAATAAAACTATATCACATATTGCAAAAATACTTGCTGAAAGTTCAAGTGAAAAAGTTCCAATTCTGCTGTCTAAACTGCCAGATAGCGTTAAAAAGAGGGATGAAATATTAGAGTTTTTGCTGCCAGAAGAAAAAATATTAATTCTATTATCAAAGCTTAAAGCAGAATATAAATTAGAAAATCAAGATATCATCCAAAAAATTGGAAATTTGATTAATGATGTTTCCAATGAAGAACGTATAAAATTAATTGACAAACTTCCAGAAGGAGTAAGATACAAAGAACCAATCCTTAAAATATTCCATTTTTTGCTTCCAGAAGATCAAATACGATTAGCGTGGAGTTTTATAGCAGATGGCTCCTTATTTATTTGGCATTATTTTTCAAGAGAAGCAAAAATACTATGTGTTTATCGCCTAGCAAAAGAAAATACAAATATTTCTCTATTTCTTACTGAGTTTCAACGTATTCATAACACTAACCCAGAAAACGATGATTTGATAAGATGTGTCTTGAAAATACTATGGGCTAAGGAACATCCAAATCGAAGCAATGAAGTTTTCCAGGAAGTACACAAAATATTAACAAATTATGTAATTCAATATGCTAAAAATTCTACTGAGCCTATAAATCTTGATCCGTTATTGCCTTACTGCAAACCTACAGAGGTGAAAGTTAAATACTGTGAGGGAAAACTATGGGAGAAGGAAAAAATTAAAACAACAGGTGAAACTGAAATAGTAATTAGTGCTTATTGCCCGCGTGCAAGAAATAACTGTAACTTATTTGAACTAAACAAAAGCTCAAATTCAAATTTTGGTTTGTATGGAGCGCGTTTATCTGCTGAATGCTCACAAGATTGGAAAAACTGGTCTTTACTAGAACTTTTTAAAGCAGTAGATATTGTGCCATCTATGCCTGATTTGAAAAAGGCGGAGGATTACTTACCAAAACTATCAGGGTGGATTAATCGCATTAACGAAATTCGCTCAAGACTCAAGTGTTCTGTATGTGAAGATATAATGCCACACAATATAGAATATTCTCAATTTAGTACCAGATTCAGGGTTACAGTTTTTTCTTGCAAACATGGAGAAGATCATGACCATAATATTTATTTGAACGAATGCTGGGGATGCAGTGCAATAGTTGACAGTAGGGAGAGTAAGTACCAATCAAAAGAAGATAAATATTATATTTGCATCCACTGCGGAAGTGGAACACAACACAGCAATACTTATACTCAAGGCGATATTTGCCCAAAATGCGGCACGATAGGAATGGAAGTTAGTCCGAATAACAAGCGTTACCGTAAGTGTCATTCTTGTAATCACTCAATCAAACTACCTGAAGAAAGAAAGATAACTGGTTCCAATTGTCCTCAATGTGGAACACGAGGGATGATGCTGACAGTTAATCAAAAGAATAAGAAAATTCGCGTATGCCATTCTGATTCCTGTAGATATTCAATATCAGCAACATAACCCATGTTTTGGTTTCTGTATTAATAATCCTTAAACACCACCATGAACACTGCTAAAGTCACCACTGATGGGACTCACCAAATCGTTATTTTACCCGAAGACTTTCAACTTACTGGGACTGAAGTTTATATCAAAAAAATTGGTAATGCCATTGTCCTCATTGCCAAAGATAATCCCTGGCAATCTCTAATAGAGAGTCTAGACAATTTCTCCGATGACTTCATGACCACCAGAGATCAGCCACTCCTCGACACCAGAGAAAGTTTTTATGCTCCTATTAGAAAACTGGGTTGAGTAGCTTGTGAATGAGTGAGGTGTGATGACATTGTGTTGCGAAGGTTTTCCTGCTCGTAATCATTTTGGGGCGTGATACGACGGAAGCTGATATAAATTGGACAGCAATCATGTTGAAGTAAGTTTTGGACAGGCTGACACCGGATTTATCTTTAGTTAAGCGTTAAAGACTGTACATTAAGTCAGCAAAACCATAGAGGCTAATGATCAGCAATAGTGATGCTGTCAGTTGGGTAATTCGCGTCTCGTGTGAGGGCGCGATCGCTTCCCGCACTAAGATAGAAATAGATGCCCCAACGACTAGGCTTAAGCCTAAGATTAAATAAGGTAGTCTGTTAGGTAAAATACTCGCTATTGCCAGCATAGCGATCGCTAATAAGAGCATCAATAATTCTACAAACCTGGGCGGGTTGTATTGGCTAGATAAAAAAAAGCTGTTGAACCAAAAAGACCAAAATCTCATAGTAAGTGTTGAGTGCTAAATATTGAGTTAGATTCTGCGAATTTTAGATTTTGGACTTTTCCTTTAATCCAAAATCCAAAATCTAAAATCCAAAATTAATTAGCTTCTAGCCCCTAATTTTTGACCTGTGCCATTTTTTTGTGCAGTATCACTTTCTGGTAGTTCTACGCCAAAGACGCGGCTAAAAACTTTGGCGACTTTGTAGCCAGAATCAATCGATTCTAAGGGGTCTTTCCGCAGTCTGTGACGCAAACATAGGGTAATCACGCGGCAGATATCATCAACTGTAACTTCAGTGCGTCCTTCATAAGCTGTTAAGGCTTTGGCGGCGCGGTTACTAACAATGTCACCCCGCAAACCATCCACATCCAATTCAGAGCAGACTTCAGAAATTTTTACCCGTAGCTCGTAGTCAAGTTTCACTTCTGGTAAAAGCTTTTGAGCATTGACAATTTGCTCTTGCAATGCTTCTTGCTGTGCTTTGCAGCTTTCGAGAAATACTAGAGGATTTTGGTCAAAATCCGCCCGTTGTTCCACGATTTGCACCCGCAAGGCTGGTTCTTTTACCGTGTGAATTTCTGCGTGCATCCCAAAGCGATCGAGCAGTTGGGGGCGCAGTTCGCCTTCTTCCGGGTTTCCAGAACCCACAAGAACAAAACGCGCTGGGTGACGAATAGAAATACCTTCCCGTTCTACAGTGTTCCATCCACTGGCGGCGGAATCGAGTAGCACGTCTACGAGGTGGTCATCTAATAAGTTGACTTCATCCACATAGAGAATGCCCCGGTTAGCCTTTGCCAGCAGTCCTGGTTCAAAAGCTTTAACACCTTCAGATAAAGCTTTCTCGATGTCGATTGTGCCACAAACTCGGTCTTCTGTGGCTCCTAGAGGTAGGTCTACCATTTGGACTTTTTTGTGAGTTACAGGAATTTCTGCCCCTTGTTCTAAAAGTTGGCGGACTTCATCGCTCATCAAGTCGGGGTCGCTAGGATCGCTACTGAAAGGGTCATTGGCAACCACAGAAATTTCTGGCAGCAGATCCGCCAGCGCCCGGATAGTTGTGGATTTACCGGTACCGCGATCGCCCATGATCATTACACCACCAATTTTGGGGTCAATCACGTTCAATAGGAGCGCCAGTTTCATTTCTTCCTGGCCCACAATTGCCGTAAAAGGAAATACCACGCGACGCGCACTTGCCGTGGATTGAGCAGTTGGACTCACTAAATTACCTTAACAATATTTTTCTTATTACAGTTTTCTATTGTGACACAGTTGGGGTGTGGAATAAGTTAGTAATTTTAAAAGCATTATTCAATACAATCTTTTAAGTATATACACTAGAATAATAATTTTTGAAGGTATGAAAGAAAAATCTAGAGATAAGATAAAAAACTCTTCACTTAAAGTTTTAGACCTTTTCGCTGGTTGTGGAGGCTTATCTTTAGGCTTTCAAAATGCTGGTTTTAATATCTTAGCAGCATTCGATAATTGGAAACCCGCTATAGATGTTTATCAAAAAAACTTTAGCCATGAAATTTTTGATTACGATCTTAATATTTTAAGGGAAAACTACCAAATTTTTAGAGAAATATGTCCTGAAATTATTATTGGCGGCCCACCATGTCAAGACTTTTCTAGCGCCGGTAAACGCGATGAAAATTTAGGAAGAGGAGATTTAAGTATTGTATTTTCTGAGATAGTTACAAGTATTCTTCCTAAGTGGTTTTTGATAGAGAATGTAGACCTATTTCGTAAAAGCAATAAATATCAAGAGGTTAAACAAATATTTAAAAATGCTGGATATGGTTTAAGTGAAATAATTTTGGATGCTAGTCTGTGCGGTGTTCCTCAAAAGCGAAAAAGATTTTTCTGCTTTGGAGAGTTACAAGGAAAAGACGGAAGCCTAGAACCTTACCTGAAAAAAAGGTTAGCAGATAAACCAATGACTATTAGGGATTATCTGGGAAATAAATTAGAAATTCAATATTACTACAGACATCCAAGAAGTTACCAAAGAAGGGGAATTTTTAGTATTGATGAACCTAGTCCAACAGTAAGAGGAGTTAATCGTCCTATTCCTAAAACCTATAATAAACACCCTAAAGATCCAGTCGGCGTTACAGAAAGCTTGCGCCCATTAACTACAATTGAAAGAAGCTACTTACAAACTTTCCCTGAAACATTTATTTTTGAAGGTACAAAAACAGACCTTGAACAAATGATAGGAAATGCTGTACCAGTTAAGCTTGCAGAGTATGTTGCTCAAAGTATACTTGAATATATTACGGATAATTTAAATAATTCTATAAGAGTTACAGAAAAAAGTTATCTTTCAGAATTAAGTTTAAATAAACAGTAAGATGGGAGATTAAATTTAGCAATTTAAATCTCTCAAAGTGTTTTTACTCTATTAATTAGTTTAACTTATAGCTTTTACAGCTTACATCAACTTTTAAATGGAAATTTGTGTATCAGTGATTATCATTCCTATATAGCAATCCTAAATCATTCGTGAACAACGAGATCCCCGACTTCTCAAAGAAGTCGGGGATCTGAGTCTTGTGATTTTCACAAATCAAATAGGATTGCTATACATTTGTGCTTTTATTTTTTGGAAGTCCCAAAGAGAGATGGAATATAAGGAATAATTCTATACGAGAGGCTACGTTCAATACAAGTGCCCAATGTTTCTTTATGACAGGCTGCGCCAAAGGCGACATCTAACTGCGAACTTGCGATGCCCTGAGCTTGCTGAAGGGTCAAACTGCTCAGTATAAGTGTCCCATTCCCCATTTCAATCTCTATTGGGCACTTAATGACTACTTGCTGCGTCAAGCATCTTATCGGTCTGCTTTAGTTTTTATGGTGCAAAAGTTCCATAAGCAGGGAACGAATAACTACCAACTAATCAATTATGTACTAAGCATAAATACTTGTACACTATATGGTTAGTAGATTCAATCGTAAAAGCGAACAATGGCGTGTGTGGGTAGCTAATGCATCATTCAAATCTATGAAATCACCTTTTATTGTTCAAACTTGGCGGCGACTACTCAAGTCCCTGTTTCCGATTCTCATTTTAATATCCTTTTTTACTGTATTGTTGGTGGACAGTTTCACTCCTGCGATCACCGAAGGTGGGCGCTTCAGCGCCATCGCACAGTTACCCCGTCAAGAAATTCGCGGGGTTTGGATGACTACCAATGATTTTGACACCCTCAAGGATCGTGCCAAAGTGCAGGATGCGGTGAGTCAATTACGACGGCTGAACTTTAACACAATCTATCCTGTGGTGTGGAATTCTGGCTATGTAATGTATCCTAGCGCGATCGCACAACGTGCGGGTATCCAACCTTTTATCTACAAAGGTTCAGATGGACATGATATTCTTGCAGATTTAATTAACCAAGGCCATCGCAAAGGATTGTTAGTAATTCCCTGGTTTGAGTTTGGTTTCATGGCTCCCCCAACTTCGGAATTGGCACTGAATTATCCTGATTGGTTCACACAAAAGCGGGATGGTAGCCAAACTTCCATCAGTGCGGCTGGTGAGGTAATGTGGCTCAATCCGTTCCATCCCCAAGTACAACAGTTCATCACCAATCTAGTGCTGGAAACTGTCACTCAATATGATGCTGATGGTATTCAGTTTGACGATCATACGAGTTTACCTCACGAATTTGGCTACGATCAATATACAGTTGCTTTGTACACCAAAGAAACCAAAAATCCTCCGCCAACTAATCCCCAAGATGCGGCATGGGTAAAGTGGCGGGCAGATAAAATTACGGCGTTCATGGTACAACTTAACCAAGCCGTGAAGCAGAGAAGACCCCAGGCGATTTTCTCTGTTTCTCCTAATTACTATGATTTTGCTTACAAGTTTCATTTGCAAGATTGGCTGGGTTGGATACGACAGAATATTGTGGACGAGTTAATTGTGCAAGTTTATCGTCCGAATCTGCAAAGTTTTGTAGCTAATATTTCTCGCCAAGAAATTCAAGAAGCCCAAAAAACAATTCCAACTGGAATTGGGATTATGACTGGGTTACGAAATAATCCAGTTCCTATGCAGCAAATTAAGTCTCAGGTGCGGGCTGCTCAAGAACGTGGTCTAGGTGTAACTTTCTTTTATTATGAAAGTCTTTGGACTGATACTCTAGAACCCTTAAACGAGCGACAAGTTGGATTTGGAAGTCTCTTTCCATCTCCTGCACTCCGCGCCAAAGTTGAATAAATTTTCTGTTGAAGATTATGTTCTTGTAATA